>CAZRNL010000084.1:0-9922 GCA_964601395.1 uncultured Silicimonas sp.
ACGATGATCTATGTCACCCACGACCAGATCGAGGCCATGACGATGGCCGACAGGATCGTGGTGCTGCGCGGCGGGCGGATCGAGCAGGTCGGCAAACCGCTCGATCTTTACAACAACCCCGCCAACAAGTTCGTCGCGGGCTTTATCGGCGCCCCGCAGATGAACTTCATGGCCGGCACGCTGGACGGGCGCACACTTCATCTGGATGCCGGCCTGACCCGTGACGTTCCAGTCTCGAATGCCGCGAAGATTCCGGTTACGCTGGGGATCAGGCCCGAGACCGTCGGTGTCTCGCTGGAAGGGGATGGCGACATGCAGATCAAGGTCCAGAATTACGAGCAGCTTGGCTCGGTCACCTATATCTACGGCGCCTTTCCGAACGGCGAGCGGCTGACGGTGCAGATCCCGCACCAGATCCCCCTGAAGCGTGGTCAGACGGTGGGCGTCACGCTCGAGACGAAGGACTTCCACATCTTCGGCGGTCCCGGCGAAAAGGCTCTGGTGCAGACGCGATGATGCGCGCGGGTCTTGTCGGGCTGGGCATGGTGTCATCGACCTATGGCGACGCCTTCCGGAATTCGGACAAGGTGGCCCTGGCCCGGATTTGGTCGCCCTCCGAGGCCAGCCGCAAAGCCTTCCTGGAAAAGTTTCCGGATCTCGGCGCCAAGGCATCCGACAGCCTGCAGGACATGGCCGACGATCCACGGATCGACTTTGTCATCGTCGCAACTCCGCCCAATGCGCGCATCGACACGCTGCACACGCTGACCGAGGCCCGCAAACCGGTGCTGATGGAGAAACCGATCGAGCGGACGCTGAAGGCGGCGACGGTTCTGGTCGATTACTGCGAGGCGAAAGGCGTGCCTCTGGGCATCGTCCTGCAGCACAGGGCACGCCCCGTGGTGGCCGAGTTGCGCGAGCGTCTGAAAGATCTCGGTCCGTTGGTGTCTGTCGAGGTCAGCGTGCCCTGGTGGCGGGGTCAGTCCTACTACGACGAACCGGGGCGCGGAAGCTACCAGCGAGACGGCGGCGGCGTCCTGATTTCTCAGGCGATTCACACGCTGGACCTGATGCTCTCCCTGACCGGTCCCGTCCTCGAGGTGACGGCGATGTGCGCGACAACAGGCTTTCACAACATGGAAGCCGAGGATTTCGTCGTGGCAGGGATGGTCTTCGAGTCCGGTGCGGTGGGTCAGTTCTTTGCCACCACGGCCAATTTCCCCGGCGAGGGCGAGACGATCACGCTGCATTGCCGGAACGGGTCCGCCCGGCTGGCCGCGGGTGTCCTGAAGATCGACCGGCAGGACGGCACCTCCGAGACCATCGGCCAGGCCGCCAGTTCGGGCGCGGGGGCAAACCCCATGGCCTTCACCAGCGACTGGCACCGGACGATCATCGAGGATTTCGCCGAGTCCATCGCCGAGAACCGGCCTCCGATGGTCCCCGGTCGAACGGCCCTTGACGTTCACCGGCTTATCGACGCAATCGAGAAATCGGGCGCTTCGGGCGAGCGCGTGACTTTCAAGGAGTTTCCGGATGGCCTTTAAGCTTGGCGTCATCGGCATCGACCACGGCCATATCTTCGGAATGCTTGCAGGCATGAAGGAACAGGGCTGCACCTGCGACGCCTACTGGACCGACGGCCCCGCCGTGACCGAGGACAAGTTCCGCGAGGTCTTTCCCGAGCTCGCGAAAGCCGACGACCGCCGCCGCATCCTCGACGACCCCGAGATCCGGATGATCCTGATCTCGGCCGTTCCCGCCGACCGCGCCCGGTTCGCCGTCGAGGCGATGCGCGCGGGCAAGGATGTCATGGTCGACAAGCCAGGCTGCACGACGCTGGCGCAGTTGGACGAGATACGGCAGGTCCAGAAGGAAACCGGGCGGATCTGGACCGTCAACTTCTCCGAACGCTTCCAGGTGCCGGCCGTCACGCGGGCGACCGAGCTGGTCGAGGGCGGCGCCATCGGGCGCGTGCTTCAGACCGTGGGCCTCGGCCCCCACAAGCAGAACCTGAAGACCCGTCCCGACTGGTTCTTCAAGCCCGAGCGCTTCGGCGGCATACTCTGCGACATCGGCAGCCATCAGATCGACCAGTTCCTGCACTTCACCGGCTCGACGAGCGCCACGGTGGAACATGCGCTGGTCGAAAACACCACGATGCCCGATCACCCCGGCTTTCAGGACTTCGGCGAGATGGTTCTGCGGTCGGACAAGGGCCATGCTTACGTGCGCGTCGACTGGTTCACGCCGGGCGGCCTGCCCACCTGGGGCGACGGGCGTCTGTTCATCCAGGGCACCGAGGGGTTCATCGAACTCAGGAAGTACACGGACATCGGGCGGTCGCACACGACGAACAACCTGTTCCTGGTCAACGGCACGCGGAACGAGCTGATCCCCTGCGACGATGCCGGACTTCCCTATTTCCCGCGCCTGACGGCTGACGTGCAGGACCGGACCGAAACCGCCGTGCCGCAGGCGCATACCTTCACGACGATGGATCTGGCGATCCGGGCGCAGATGAAGGCCGACGGCAAATGATCCGCACCGTGTCCGTCGTCGGCGCCGGGATCGGCGCCCAGCACCTTGCCGCCTATGCGGCGCAGCCCGAGCGTTATCGGGTCAAGAACGTCTGCGATCTGAACGACGCGCGCGGCCGCGAGTTGGCCGACCAGTATCCGGGCGTGGACGCGGTCAGCCATTTCGACGCCGTCCTGGCCGATCCCGAAATCGACATCGTCGATATCTGCCTGCCTCCGCACCTGCACTTCAGGACCTGCATGGCGGCACTCGACGCAGGCAAGATCGTGGTTTGCGAAAAACCGCTGGTCGGTTCGCTGCGCGAAGCGGACCTTCTGAGCGAGAAGGTGCGCGAGACCGGAGGGTTCCTGTCGCCGGTGTTCCAGTATCGCTACGGCCTCGGCGCCGCCCAGCTTCACGCGCTGATCGACGCGGGGATTGCGGGCAAATGCTACGCCGGCACGCTCGAGACGCACTGGGACCGGCCCTCCACCTATTACGAGATCGACTGGCGCGGCACCTGGGCGGGCGAACAGGGCGGCGCGATCCTCGGGCACGCGATCCATATCCACGACCTGCTGCCGGTCTTTCTTGGTCCCATTGCACGGGTCTACGCGGATGTGGCGACGCGGGTGAACGAGATCGAGGTCGAGGATTGCGCGGCGCTGTCGATCCGCATGGAATCCGGCGCGCTGATTACCTCGTCGGTCACGCTGGGGTCTGCCGAGAACATCAGCCGCATGCGCCTGTTGTTCGAAGGCTTCACCGTCGAGAGCGACCACGCACCCTATTCGCTCGCCGCAAAGGCCTGGCGCTTCGTCGCCCGCGCACCGACGACACAGGCCGACGTCGACGCCGTGCTGGCCAGAGTGCCGGACGCGAAAACCGGATTTCCCGGCATGATCGAGGCCCTGGCCGACGCATTGGACGGCGATGGCGGACGCGAGGTCACGCTGGCGGACGGCCGCCGCTCGGTCGAGTTCGTGACGGCAGTCTACGCCTCGGCCCGCACCGGCGCTCCGGTGGAATTGCCGCTTGGTCCCGAGCATCCGCTCTATGGCGGCTGGCTGCCGTGACGGGCGACGGCGACCCGGACAGTTTCGGGTCCGCCTGGGCAGGCCCTTTCGACCTGCCACCCCTCGGACACGCCCCGGATGAAGCAGCGCACAAGGCGCGGCGACGTCAGTTCGCCGAGCATCTCTACGGCCCCGTGCCGCCACCGCCGGACAGCCTGACGATCAGCCGTACGCCGCGGGCCGGTGAGGCCGCCGAAAGAATCGTCCTGACCCTGACCGTCGAAGACAGGCGGTTCGAGGTCGACGCGGCGCTCTGGCTTCCCGAAGATCGCGGCCAGCCCGCGCCGCTGATCTGCGGGCTGGACTTCACCGGTCCCGCTGGCGTTCTGACATCGGACAGCTTTCCGCTCGACCCCGACGCCCGCATCTATTCGCGTCCCGAATTCGGCGCGCGCGACGGCCGGCTGGACGAGGTTCTGCGGGGTACTTCCGCCTATCGCTGGCCGGTCGGAATGATGCTGCGCCAGGGCTTCGCGGTTCTCGTCAGTTGCTACGGATCCTGGACGCCCGACGATGCCGACGTATGGCGAAGGCACGGCGTGCATCCGCTCCTGGGGCCGAAGGCGGGAACCAGCGGCGCGATTTCGCTCTGGGCCTGGGCGCTGGCCCGGCTGGTCGACGCGGCCGGGGATATCCCCCAGATCGACGCCTCCCGGATCGCCGTGGCGGGTCATTCCCGGCTGGGCAAGGCCGCGCTCTGGGCCGCCGCCAACGACACGCGGATCGGCGCGGTTCTGGCGAACAACGCGGGCTGCGGCGGAACCGCACCTGCCCGCCACCCGATTGGCGAGACGCTGGCACAGATGGCCGACAACTATCCCCATTGGCCCGGCCAGAAGATACCCGACACGCTTTCTCCGCTCGACCAGCACCAGCTGATTGCCCTTGTCGCCCCGCGCGCCGTCTACGTCGCCAGCGCCGAGAACGACCTCTGGGCGGACCCACTGGGCAGCTACGAAACACTTCGACTGGCGTCCGAAGCCTGGGGAGATGACCCGGCGCTCTGGCCGACGCCTGCCCAGGTGTGGCGCGGCGAGCGCGAAACGGTACGCGGCGCGCTTGGGCACCACATCAGGCCGGGCGGACATGACCTTCTGCCGTTCGACTGGCGGCGGTTCCTGCGGTTCCTTGGCGGCCAGCCCGCTTTCGGAGTGACCGGTCAGGGCCAGTCGTAGGGTCTTGCCGGATCCGACGCACCGGATTGGGTTCCTTCGAGGAAGGCGGCGCGATAGGTTCCCGGCGGCGTTCCCAGCGTCCGGTGGAAGAACCGGCTGAACTGCGCGGCAGACGAGAAACCAAGAACGCCCGCTACCTGCTGGATCGAATGCGACGAGTTCTCGAGCTGCAAGCGTGCCTCCAGAGCCACTCGCCGGTCGATCAGGTCTTTCGGCCCCAGGCCCCTGACCCGGCGGCAGATGTCGCCAAGACGGTCACGCGACACGCCGAGGGCAGCGGCATAGTCGTTCACGCTCCAGCGCTCGCGGAAATGCTCTTCGATCAGCGCAAGGTATCTCGTGAATACGCCTTGCGACGGGGCAATGCGCTCGCTGCCGGAAAGTTGCGACTGTCCGGCCCGAAAGACTTCGACAAGGATCACCCTCAGATAGGCTTCGACCACCGCATGAGCCGCGGCCAGGTCAAGCCCCACCTCCCGGCTGACGCCCAGGAAGGCGGCGCGAACCGTATCAAACGAATTGCCCTGTCCGGACAGGGGCGCGGTGACCGGACGATCGGCCATTTCGCGCAGTTCACGGCTCTCGGGAATGTGGCCCACGGCATTCGCAAGCGCGGTGGGTCCGACAATCAGATAGACGCCTTCGGTTCCGGCCTGGAAGGTTGCCCGCGAGTCGCGGGTCCAGGGCCGCCAGCATAGAACCGGACCGGTCTCTGCGAAGTCCTCGCCGGAAAAACGAACGCTGCCCGATCCAACCAGCACCATGAACCACGAGGGACCCGGCAGACTTTCGGCGAAACCCACCACCCGGGGCCTCAAGGATTCGTCGAGCACCCCGGCGCGTACCGTTCCAGCAGAGGTTATCCCGCCGATTTTCATCGTTGATCCCGCATTATGGAAATAAATTACCTCAAAACGATATTTACTTACAGCCCTTTCCCGCGATCTTTTGATCAAGTGGCGAGGCGATCTCGTTTCACGTTCAGCTTGCGAGGGGAGGAGCAGCTGTACGAGACCCATCTCATTATCAATGGGCGGACGATTTCGCCTGATCCCGTCGGTTCGTTTGACCGTCGCGGGCCCCTCTCGGACGCCGTCATCACACGGGCGGCAGCCGGGCGGGCGTCCGAAGCGCGGCAGGCGGCGGCCGCCGCAGCCGGTGCATTCTCCCAATGGTCCGAAACCGCGCATGATGACCGCGTCGCCATCCTTGAATGCGCCGCCGCATTGATGGAGGCGAACGTCGAAGAGATCGTTGCGATCGCCCACAAGGAAATCGGATCATCGCCTGACTGGATCCGTTTCAACGTCGAACTTGCGGCCCGGATGCTGCGCCAGACCCGCGAACTGACAGATGCTCTGAAGTCCCATGGCCCGAGCCACGGCAAGTACACTCTTCGCCGCCGCCCGGCGGGCGTGGTCCTGGGGATCGCACCCTGGAATGCTGCCGTGACCCTTGCCGTCCGCGCGCTCGCGGCACCGCTGGCCTGTGGCAACACCGTGGTCCTCAAGGGCTCCGAGCTGTGTCCTCGGACCCATGAGTGGGTGGCCGAGATCGTCAATTCGGCGGGACTGCCCGCAGGTGTCCTGAACTACATCACGAATGCGCCCGACCATGCCGAGGAAGTCGTCGACACGCTTATCGCGCATCCCGCGGTGCGCCGCATCAATTTCACCGGTTCCACCCGCGTCGGGCGCGAGATCGCCGTGGTCGCCGCGCGGCACCTCAAGCCCTGCCTTCTTGAGCTTTCCGGCAAGGGCACGATGATCGTGCTCGCCGACGCCGACCTTGACGCCGCCGCCCGCGCCGCAGCGCATGGAAGCTTCTTCAACCAGGGCCAGATCTGCATGTCGACCGAACGTATCCTCGTCGAGGAAAGCGTAGCCGCTCAGTTCATTTCCCGGTTCCGCGTCGAGACCGAAAAGCTGCGTTTCCGCCCGCATGAGGCTTCGCTCGGGTCACTTATCAGCCCCGCCGCCGCGGTACGGATTCGCTCGATGGTCGATGACGCTCTCGGCAAGGGCGCCGTACTGGTCGCCGGTGGCGAGCTTTCGGATGTCGGCGTCCAGCCGACAATCCTCGACAAGGTGGCGCCGGGGATGCGGATTTATTCCGAGGAAGCCTTCGGGCCCATCGTCGGGGTCATCCACGTGGGAGACCGCCACGAGGCGCTCGCGCTGGCGAACGATACGGATTTCGGGCTCGTGGCTTCGGTTTTCAGCAAGGACACCGAGGCGGCGCTCGCCTTTCTTCACAACGTCGAAACGGGCATCGGCCACGTCAACGGCTCCACCGTCTTCGACGACCCCGCGATGCCGTTCGGTGGCGTGAAGGCGTCCGGGTATGGCCGCTTCGGCGGCCTCGAGGCGCTGAGCGAGTTCACCGAATGCCAGTGGATCGCGATCCACGATACTACCCGGGGCGATATCCCCGGCGATACCGATGTAAACTGAGGGAGGACTAGAAAATGGAACGCAGAACGATACTCAGGACCGCCGCCGCGGCGGCACTTGCCATCGGCCTTGCCAGCCCCGCGCTGGCGCAGGACGCGCTGAAGAATGGCGCGGTAGGCCCCAAGACCGGACCGCTTGCCGGCGGCGCGGAAGTGACCTTCTGGCCAAGCGTGCGGCTTTGGGCCCACGACGTGAACGAGGCCGGCGGCCTCGATGTCGGCGGCACCAAGCGTATGGTCGAGATCATCGAGTATGACGACCAGACCAATCCGGGCGAAACGATCAAGGCGGTCCAGCGCCTCGCAACGCAGGACGAGGCCGACTTCATCCTCGCCCCCTATGGCACCGGCCTGAACATTGCCGCCGCGCCGATCTTCGAGCGGTACGGCTATCCGATGGTCACTCACACAGCCATCTCGGACCAGATCGAGGATCTCTCGGGCAAGTTCCCGAACATGTATTTCCTGCTGGGCGGGGCGACCGGTCTGTCAGGCGGCGTGGTCGAAGTGCTGACCCAGATGCGCGACGCGGGCGAGATCGGCAACACGGTGGCGATGGTCAACGTGGCCGACGCCTTCGGAATCGAACTGGCCGAGGTCGGCAAGCCGCAGCTTGAAGCGGCCGGCTTCGAGATCGTCTACGAAACCTCGTACCCGCTGGGAACGCAGGATCTCTCGCCGGTCGTCAAGGGCGCCAAGGCCGCCAACCCGGATGCCTTCGTCGCCTGGTCATATCCGCCGGACACCTTCGGCCTGACCGAACAGGCGATGATCGAGGGTCTGAACACCAAGGCGTTCTACGTCGCGGTGGCGGCGGCCTTCCCGGCCTATGCGGGACGCTTCGGCGCTGCTGCCGAGGGCGTTCTGGGCGCAGGCGGCGTCTTTGCCGACGGCGAGGCCTTCAAGGACTACGCAGCCCGGCAGGAAGCCGTGACAGGCGCCAAGCCAGACTTCTGGGCATCGGCTCCGGCCTATGCGTCGTTCGAGATTCTCGGACAGGCGATCGAGGGCGCGGGTACGACCGACAAGGCGGCGGTTGCCGAATACATCAGGAACAACGACTTCGAGACCATCATCGGCCATGTCGAATGGGACGAGAACAACTCGAACGCAAGGTACTGGACTGTCGGCCAGTGGCAGGGCGGCGTGTTCAAGGGTGTCGCTTCGACCGGCCGCGAAGGTGCGGTCGAGATCATGCCCAAGACCGGCTGGGAGTAAACCCGGCCCGGCCCCGGGCAACCCCGGGGCCGGATCGGCCAAGAGGACGACATGGACATCCTGATCACTGGTCTTCTGCTGGGCGGCACCTACGCGCTGATCGCGATGGGGCTGAACCTGCAATACGGCATCGCCCGGATCATGAACCTCGCCAACGGCGAGTTCCTGGTCGCGGGCGGTTTCGCCGCGTTCTGGTTCTGGACCGCGGCCCAGGTCAGCCCGCTTCTGACGATCTTCCTTGTCGCACCGGCGGCCTTCGTCCTGAATTGGCTGATCTACGTGATCATGCTGCGCCCGCTGGTCAGGCGCGCCAAATCGCGCGGCCAGTTGGAGGTCGACGCGATCCTGACCACATTCGGGCTGGCCTTCGTTTCGGTCGGCGTCATGCTGGCGTTCTTCGGAGGCGACTATTTCAGTTATTCCTACCTTGCGGTGCCGGTCCGGATCATGGGCGACACCTTCGCGCTCAATCGCCTGACGGCCGCTATCGCCGCCGTCGTCATCTGCGGCGGCCTCTGGCTCTGGCTGAACAAGACACGCACCGGCATGTCGATCCGCGCCATCGCGGTCTCCCCCGATAGCGCGCGCCTTGTGGGCATCGACGTCCCGCGTCTGTCGGCCCTGACCTTCGCCCTCGGCGGTGCCGTGACGGCAGTCGGCGGTGCGCTCATCTCCACCTTCCTGACGCTCGATGCCTCGACCGGCGTGATGTTCACTCTGAAGGCCC
Organism: uncultured Silicimonas sp.; assembly: GCA_964601395.1. Classification (GTDB taxonomy): domain Bacteria; phylum Pseudomonadota; class Alphaproteobacteria; order Rhodobacterales; family Rhodobacteraceae; genus JAVJUV01. The sequence continues at coordinate 9,169 of CAZRNL010000084.1, forward strand.
TGGTCATCGTCATCATGGGTGGCGTCGGAGACGTGCGCGGCACCATCGTCGCCGCCTTGCTGCTGGGCCTTCTCGAAACCTTTGTCGCCACGATGATCGACCCCGGCCTGACGCTGGCCGCCGCCTACCTGATGTTCGTGCTGATCCTGCTGTTCCGCCCTCAGGGCCTGTTCGGACGGAGAACCGCATGACCGCGCGCGACTGGCAGAACGTCACTCTTTCCGCCGCGCTGCTGGCAGTCGCCGCGTGCCTGCCGCTGACCGGTGACGCCTACCTTCTGACACTTGGCGTCACCATCGCGATGTATACGGTGCTGGCGACAAGCTGGGCGCTGTTCTCCGGCCCGACCCACTACATCTCGCTCGCGACCGCGGCCTTTTTCGGTCTCGGCACCTATACCACCGCCATCGGCATCGAGAACGGGCTGAACTACTGGGCGACACTTCCCATCGCTGCCGTTCTGGGCGCGATCGTCGCAGGACTGGTGGGCCTCGCCACTCTTCGCCTCTCCGGCGTCTACTTCGTGATCTTCACCCTCGGACTGGCCGAACTTGTCCGCCAGGTCGTCACCTGGTTCCAGAACTACTCCGGACAGAAGGGTCTTTATGTCCTGACCGACATCACCGAAGCGCACATCTACTGGCAACTCGTGGCGCTGGCCGGAGTGGTCTACCTCGCAGGCTGGGCTATCGGGCGGTCACGGCTCGGATTTTCCTTGCGGATCATCGGCGACGACGAAGAAGTCGCGCGTCAT
>CAZRNL010000085.1:0-6059 GCA_964601395.1 uncultured Silicimonas sp.
GGTCGCCGACAACTCCGACGGCACGATCTGGGCCATCAACGACAGCTTCTATGGCTACCAGCCCACGATCTTCCACATCGACCCGAACCAGACGCCTGCGCAGATCGTCAAGACGATCCCGGTAACCCGCAAGGGTCATCCCGCGCAGCTCATGGACATGGAAGGCATCACGCTTGACGGCGAAGGCAACTTCTATGTCGTCAACGAGGGCCGGCTGGATCGCGGCATCCTGCACGCGATCAACCACGTCCGCGCTGATGGCGAGATCGTCGCGACGATCCCCTTCCCGAAGGAGATCATGGCCGTCGAGCGCCGTTGGGCCGCCGAGGGCATCACCCTTGTCGGCAATACGCTCTGGGTCGCGATCCAGCGCGAGTTCGACGACGATCCCGCGAACCACGTCAAGCTCCTGGCCTACAACCTCGAGACCGAGGAATGGGGCGCGGTGCACTATCCCAAGGCCGAACCCGCCACCGGCTGGGTCGGACTGTCAGAGATCACCGCACATGGCGACCATGTTTACGTCGTCGAGCGCGACAACCTGATCGGCGATGCTGCGGTGACCAAGAAGATCTACCGCATCCCGGCCGGCGAAATGGTCCCCGCACCTCTCGGCGGCGAGCTTCCGGTCGTGACCAAGGAAGAGGTGCGCGACCTTCTGCCCGACCTCACCTCCACCGGCGGGTACGTTCTCGACAAGGTCGAGGGCCTCGCGATCTTCGAGGATGGCACGGCCTGGGTCTCGACCGACAACGACGGGGTCGACGACCACTCTGGCGAGACGATGTTCTTCTCGGTCGGCAGTTTCTGACACGCGGCCATTCGACCGCAGGCAACGCCCGGCTTCGGCCGGGCGTTTTCATTTCACGCGCAGACCACTTGTGGCTTAGTCGCCGATCATCTTCGGATCGCGGCGCTTCTTGGAGGCGCTTCAGGTCAACGATCTCGGTTGAGACGGACCACCAACGCTCGGCGACCAGCCGGGCATTGGTGGGCACGACATCAAATGTGAGCGGTCCGATTGTGTGCGACGTATGCGGTCAGCCTAGAGACTGCTGACAAAGGACTTGCTGTTCATCCTGATCGAGATGTCGCCCGATTGATCTTTGCAGGACGTCATCGACAGCCAAACCATGCGGTGTTCTACCGCCAGTACGGGATTTGGAACGACGCCCAGAAGCGGACAGGCATTCGGTACGAAGCGCAGATCCGCCACCCGTCCGAGAATCACGCCATCAGAAGACCGAATGTCGCGACCGAGATATCCGAGCCGTATCAGTCTTTCTGCCTCGGTTTCGCCCGGAAGGGTACCGTTTGGACCGGCCCCTGCAGGACCTTCCGCCGCCTGGTTGGGGTCCGTCCCCGTGCTGCCGACTGTAGCATCCAAGCCGGTTGAGCCGACGTCCAGGCTCGCCGAGGCAAGGCTTCCGTGTCCGACACTTGCGCCGACACTGACATTTGTTCCTCCAAGCGAAATATCGGCGCCAAGATCGAGAGCGTAAGTGGGCATTGCGACTGCAAGGCAAGTACCCGCAACAAGAAGAGTTCTGATTGGTTTCATGACAAGTTTCTCCAACTATGAAGTTGATGGCGCACAATTCGCGTGGAATGCAATTTCTACTCAAGCCACCGAACAATTCGCCGATAACCTTGATAATGGATTTGGAATCTGACCTCAGTGTGCCGCAGCCCGAGACAATGGCGGAACCGATTATTCAAACTTCCTGATGATTTACGCTGACAACCAATCTGAATCCCCGAACTATGGGATTTTTTGCCTTAAAATTAGAGGCTTGGATCATACTTTGAGTTTCATCGAGGAGTTGAGGTTCAGAAGTCTGGTCCGATCTGGAAACACTCCGTAATCATCTGGGATCGAACCCTTTCGGTCTAATCCTTGTGATGTTTAGCAATCCGGCGCTCTTGCCTCATTTCCAACACATACCGGTACACGCCTCAATTACCTGATCCAAAAAGCCGGCTTTGGCTCCGGTCAAGCCGACCCGCGCAAGGTTGCGCCGCAATGCCAGCATGTCTGAACTCCGGGATGCGGTTTCATCGTGGGCAGGCCATGCACGCGCAGTCGGCAGTGTGCTGTTGAGGGGCGAGCAAAAGAAATTCGGCGGACCGCCAAGGATTGACCTTTAGCGCGCGTCCTACTCATCGTGATGCGTATGGAAACCTCGGACGAGGCGTTGGCCCGGGCGGCGGCGGGCGGCGATGCTCTGGCCTTCTCCGCCCTGGTCGAACGGCACTATGACCGTGTCTTCCGTCTGGCCTTCCGGTTGACCGGCGGACGGGCCGAAGCGGAAGACCTGTGTCAGGACATCTGTACGTCGCTGCCGGCAAAAGTCAGGGCCTTCAAAGCCGAGGCTCGGTTCACCACGTGGCTTTACAGGGTGGTCGTCAACGCGGCGAGCGATCGGCGACGCCGCGCGGCTACATATGCGAAAGCAGTCTCGGGCTGGGGCGAGGTCGAAGTGATGCGTCGGGACGAGGCAAAGGACGCGGACGATGCGCAGGACTGGCTGACCACGACCATGCGCGCTCTGCCAGACGATCTGCGGGATACTGTGGCGCTGGTCCTTGACGATGTGACCCACGCCGAAGCCGCCAGGATACTCGACGTCAGCGAAGGCACGATCAGCTGGCGGATGTCGGAGGTTAAGAAACGCCTTCGCGCGATGAAGGAAACAGAGGCATGAGCGACGAATTCGACGATCTGAAGCACAGGATGGACGCCCTGACGCCGGCTCCCGACCCGGAGCGGAAAGCGGCGAACCTCCGTCTGGCCGAAAAAAGTTTTGCCCGCCTCCAAGAATCGCGAACCGGGCTGCGTCAGAAAGTTCAGAAAGGCCGGATGTCCCGGCTTCTGGACGGAGTGAAGACGATGATTCACGCTATGACGACGAAGGGCGGACTAGTCGCCACAACGGCTCTGGTGGCGGTTGGAGCGTTTCTTGTGACCCCGCAGGGTCGAAGCCTGCTGCTGCCACCCTCGCCCGAGACAGTTCTGGTGGACTCGACCCCGGACCCGGCGGCCAACGAGAGCCGCGAACTACTTGCACCGAAGCAAACCTCGGACGACGCTTCAGGCGGCGTGGCGGGCCTTGCCGTGCGCGAGCGGCAGGAAGCAGATATCGCAGCGGGAGCGCCCGTTGCAGGAGCTGCACCCGGCACGGAAAGCGAAATGGCGGAGCAGTCCTTTACCCAGACAGCGCCTTCCCTCTCACGCGCTGCGCCGCAATCCGACAGGTTGGGCGCAATCGCACCGGCCTCGCCTCGGATCATCGCCTTGCCACCTGCGGACGGCATCGTCGTTGCACCTGAAAGCGACACCGAGGCCTTTGCCAACGTACCGAGCAATACGCTGAAGGTCACGACCGAAGACCCGGTCTCGACCTTCTCGATCGACGTCGATACCGCGTCCTACGCGGTTGTCCGATCCTCGCTGATGGCGGGCGTGCTGCCGCCCGAGCAAGCGGTGCGCGTGGAAGAGATCGTCAACTATTTCCCCTACGCCTATCCGGCGCCTGACGGCGAGCATCCGTTCCAGCCGACGGTCACGGTCATGGACACGCCCTGGAACGCGGGTACGAACCTTGTCCATATCGGCATCCAGGGCACGCTTCCGGCCATCGAGGATCGGCCGCCCCTGAACCTTGTGTTCCTGATCGACACCAGCGGTTCGATGCAGGACGCGAACAAGCTGCCGCTTCTGAAGCAGTCCTTCCGGCTGATGCTGTCGGAACTGCGCCCCGAGGACGAGGTCTCCATCGTCACCTATGCCGGTTCCGCCGGTCAGGTGCTGGAGCCGACGCGCGCCGCCGAGCGCTCGACCATCCTTGCCGCGCTCGACCGGCTCGAGGCGGGCGGCTCCACCGCCGGACAGGAAGGCCTGCAACAGGCCTACCAGGTCGCCGAGGGCATGGCCGGCGACGGCGAGGTGACGCGGGTGATCCTGGCGACAGACGGCGATTTCAACGTAGGCCTGTCGGACCCCGAGGCGCTGAAGGACTTCATCGCCGACAAACGCGAGAGCGGCACCTACCTGAGTGTTCTGGGCTTCGGGCGCGGCAACCTCGACGATGCCACGATGCAGGCGCTGGCCCAGAACGGCAACGGCACCGCAGCCTATATCGACACGCTGTCGGAAGCACGGAAGGTGCTGGTAGACCAACTGACCGGCGCGCTCTTTCCAATCGCCAACGACGTGAAGATCCAGGTGGAGTTCAACCCGGCGGAAATCGCGGAATATCGGCTGATCGGCTACGAAACCCGCGCACTTGCCCGCGAGGACTTCTCGAACGACCGGGTGGACGCGGGCGACATCGGTGCGGGCCATACGGTGACGGCGATCTACGAGGTAACGCCGGTGGGGTCGGACGCGATCCGGAACGGGCCGCTGCGCTATGCGGAGACCGCCGAACAGGCCGCAAGCGGTTCGGAGGAAATGGGCTTCTTCAAGCTGCGCTACAAGTTGCCAGGCGAGGACACCTCGATCTTGCTCGAGCAGCCGATCCTCGCGGGCGCCACATCGCCGGCGGAGGATGTGCGCTTCTCCGTGGCGATGGCAGGTTTCGGTCAACTGATGCGCGACGGTGGCTATCTTGGAGCCTGGGGCTGGGACGAGGCCATCGCGCTGGCCAACGGCGCGAAGGGCGAGGACTCCTTCGGCTACCGTGCCGAGGCCGTCACCCTGATGAGGCTGGCCGAGACATTGTCCCGAAACTGACTTGGCCGCATCGAGCGGGGCGGGCATGGCGACATGTCCGCCCTTTTCCGTTGGCGCGCGTGGCGCGCCGACCTGCCAGGGGCTGAAAATCCTCAGATCCGGGTCAGCACGACGCCGGAGAGAATCAGCGCGGCGGCCATCGCCTTGGTGCGGTCCATGCGTTCACCAAAGGCCAGCCAGCCGAGCAATACGGCAAAGAGGATCGAGGTTTCGCGCAGCGCGGTGACCAGCGCGATCGGCGCTTCGGTCATCGCCCAGACCACGATGGCGTATGCGGCATAGGAAAAGAACGCCGCCGCACCGCCCAGCATCCAGACACCAGCCGAGGCGCGAGCGACCCCCCTTCCCCGCAGAACGATGATCACCGGCGTGAAGAGAAGCGCGTCGAGCAGGAAGAGCCAGGCCACGAACATTGCGGCGTTTCCTGCAATCCGCGCGCCGAGCCCGTCGACCAGCGAATAGCCCGCTGTCATCGCTGCCGAGGCCAGTGCCAGCGGGATCAACCGGCCGCTTTCACCGGAGGTGAACACGCCACGGCCCATCAGAAGGATGCCGAGCCCCAGGACAAGGATCGCCGCAATCTCCTGCCCGCGAAGGCCCTCGTCTAGGGTCAGGAAGCTGACCACGAGAACGATCAGCGGCGCCGCGCCGCGCGCAATGGGATAGACCCGGCTGAGGTCGCCATGCTCGTAGGCGAAGGCAAGAAAGATCTTGTAGCCCGCATGGAAGACGCCGGATGCCAGAAGCCAGGGCCAGACCTCGACCGCCGGCAGAGCGAAGCGCGTGGTCAGCACCGCCCCGAGCGCGCCCTGGACCAGCGTCATCACCAGCATCGTGGTAACCTTGGACGCGCCGATACGGATGATCGCGTTCCAGGACGCGTGCAGGGCGGCGGCCCCGAGGACGGCGAAGAAAACTGTGGCGCTCATCGCCACCGCGTACTCCCGGATCGCGCGCCAGACAAGCACGCCGCCTTTTCCCTGCGCGGCCCGCATGCTAGGCGGGCGGGCATGTGGGAAATTTTCCTCAAGACACTGCCATTCTTCGCGCTGATCGGGCTCGGCTACTGGGCCGGGCGAACGCGATTCTTCACGGAAGAAGCGACGGCCTATCTTACCAAGTTCGTCTTCTACTTCGCGCTGTCGGCGATGATCTTCCGGTTCTCCTCTTCGCTGGAGATCGGACAGCTTCTGGACTGGACCTTCATCAAGGCCTATCTCGCCGCGACGGCCACGGTCTATGTGATCGCAACTGGCGTTTCGATGATGCGAGGCGTCAGCGTGGCCGAGGCCGCCGTCGAGGCGCAGTGCTCCGTCATCGGCAA
>CAZRNL010000085.1:6069-9917 GCA_964601395.1 uncultured Silicimonas sp.
TTCCTCGGAATTCCGATGCTGGCGCTCCTCATGGGGCCGGGGGCGGTGGCGCCGATCATCATCATGCTGTCGGTTGACCTGATCGTGTTCTCGAGCCTGATCGTGATCCTAATCACCGGCTCGCGGGGGAACGGGCTGTCGCTGGGCATCCTGAAGACCGTGATCCTCGGACTGGTGAAGAACCCGATGATCGTCTCGGTCGTCCTGGGGCTGGCCTGGTCGTCCTGGAACCTGCCGATGCCCGCGCCCGCCGAGGAGTTCCTGACACTTCTGGGCGCAGCCGCGACACCCGGCGCGCTGTTCGCCATCGGCGCGTCGCTGGCGTCGAAATCGGCCGAACGGATGTCTGTGGCGGCCACGATCAGCGCCTTCAAGCTCTTCGTCCATCCTGCCGCCGTTGCACTGGCAGCCATGGTAATCTGGCCCGTGGAGCCTTTCGCGGCCAAGGTCATGGTCGCCGCCGCCGCACTGCCGGTGGCCGGCAACATCTTCATCCTCGCCCAGCATTACGGCGTGGCACCCCAGCGGGTGTCGGCGGCGATCCTGGTCTCGACCACGGTTTCGGTCGTCACCGTGGCCGCCGTGATCGCCTGGCTTGAAACACTCTAGGAGGTCATATGCTGAAAAATTCCGAGAATCGCAGCTTCGGAGGCACACAGGGCGTCTACACCCACGCGTCGAACGCCACGGGGACCGACATGACCTTCGGCCTGTTCCTGCCTGCCGAGGCCGGCGAAGGGCCGGTCCCACTCCTTTGGTATCTCTCGGGGCTGACCTGCACCCACGAGAACGCGATGGTAAAAGCCGGCGCACAGCGGTGGGCCGCCGAACAGGGGATCGCCCTTGCCTTCCCCGACACCTCACCGCGCGGCGACGGCGTGGCCAATGACGAGGCCTACGACCTGGGCCAGGGCGCGGGTTTTTACATCGATGCGACCGAAGCGCCCTGGGCTCCGCACTTCCGGATGGAGAGCTACATCCTTCGGGATCTCTCGGATCTTCTCTTTTCGGAGTTCCCGCTTGACCCAGAAGCGCAGGGAATCACCAGCCATTCCATGGGCGGGCATGGCGCGCTGACACTGGCGGCAAAATCGCCGGGCCGATTCCGGTCGGTCTCGGCCTTCTCTCCGATCTGCCACCCGACCGGCAGCGACTGGGGCAGAAAGCAGTTCACTGCGTACCTCGGTTCGGTCGAGGCCGGGGCGCCGCACGACGCCACGCTTCTGGTCCGCGACGGCAGGCTCGATGCACCCGTCCTCATCGACACGGGAACCGACGACCAGTTCGGTGATTTCCTGAATACCGAGGCGCTGGCGGAGGCTCTGATAGCCCGCCGGATGGAAGCCACAGTTCGGCTTCAGAAAGGCTACGACCACAGCTATTTCTTCGTCTCGACCTTCATGGAGGACCACGTGGCCTTCCACGCGCAGGCGCTTTACGCATGATCTACGTCGATGCCGACGCCTGCCCGGTCAAGGCCGAGGTGGAAACCGTGGCGACCCGCCGGAAGGTCCGCGTCGCGATGGTCTCGAACGGCGGTATCCGGCCCTCGCCAAACCCGCTAATCGAAAGCATCTTCGTGGCCGAGGGTCCGGACGAGGCCGACAAGTGGATCGCCGACAATGCCGGACCGGGAGACGTCGTGGTGACAAACGATATTCCGCTTGCAGCCCGCTGTGTCGAGGCCGGCGCGAAGGTCCTCAAGCCCAATGGCGAGGCGCTGACATTGGCCAATATGGGCAACGCGCTGGCCATGAGGGACCTTGCCGCGGATTTGCGTGCAGCCGACCCGTTCCGTCAAGGCGGTGGCCGGGCTTTCTCAAGGGCCGATCGGTCGCGCTTCCTGGACGCGCTCGACCGCGCCTTGCGGTAAGAACCGGAACCGACAAGGAAGATCCCGGTCTTCCTCTGTCCTGCTGAAAGGAAAAACACGGTGTTTGCCGGATGAGGTCTGTTTGGCCGTCTCGGACTTGCCGGCCACCTGCCGCATCATCTTGCCTGAAATACGCAAGAGCATCGCGCTTCAGAAAGGAACGTCGCGCAGGGCGACGGGTATTTCCGCTTTGGGGGTGTCGGGACCCATGGACGCGCCGCGGCCATGCAGGCTAGAGACTACGCGAAAGGACAGCCAATGTCGCTTGCCGACGCAGACCGAACGTCACATGTCGGCGCTCTCTGGGCGCTGGTCGCGGTCGTATGCTTCTCGACGAACGATCTTTTGGTGAAGTTCCTGTCCGGCGGATATCCATTGTACCAGTTGATCTTCTTCCGCACGCTGTTCGGGCTGGCCTTCATCGTTTTCATCCTGATCCCGATGACTGGTTCGCTGTCGATGTTGCGCACGCGAAGGCTGGGAATTCATCTTGCCCGGGGCGCCTGCGTGGTCTTCGCGAACTTCTGCTTTTTTCTCGGCCTCGCCGCCATGCCGCTGGCCGAGGCAGTCGCAATCTTCTTCATCAGCCCGCTTGTCATTTCCGTGCTCTCGGTTGTTTTCCTCGGCGAGACCGTTGGTCCCCGGCGCTGGAGTGCCATCGCCGTCGGAATGATCGGTGTTGTCGTCGTGCTCCGGCCCGGCACCGAGGCGTTTCAGCTGGCGGCGCTGCTGCCGTTGGTCGCCGCTTTCGGATATGCGACATTGCATATCCTGACCCGCAAGATCGGCGGCACCGATAACGCCACCTCCATGACCTTCTACATCCAGTTGACCTTCTTCGTATTCGCGGGCTCGGCTGGGTTGTTTCTCGGCGATGGCCGATTTGAAATCTATGACCACCCGTCGATGGAATTCCTGTTGCGCGCATGGGTGACCCCCTCGGGCTTCGACCTCGGCCTGATAGCGATCCTGGGAGTGACGTCCGCGATGGGCGGCTTTTGCATCAGCGAAGCCTACAGGCGGTCCGAGGCCGCCCTTGTCGCACCATTCGAATACGCCGCCATGCCGCTGGCCGTGTTCTGGGGGCTCACGGTCTTCGGCGAATTGCCCGACCCTCTGGCCTGGGTGGGGATTGCGATGATCATGGTTTCCGGACTGGTCTTGGTCTGGCGGGAATCTGTGGCCCGCAAGCGTCTGGACAGCCAGCCGAAACGCCTCTGAGAATAGAAGACATGCCTCTGTTGATCCTGCTTTTCGGCATTCTGGCGGTTCTGGTCGCCCTTCCCTTTCTGGCCGAGGCGTTACGCGCTCGGGTCCGGACCGAGACAGCGCCGGGCCGGATCGCCGACCTGCCGACCGGGGCGACCCACTACCGCTGGAGCGGACCCAAAGATGGACCTGTCGCGGTCTGCATCCACGGGTTGTCCACACCGTCCTACATATTCGCCGCCACCGAACGCAGCTTGACCGGACTAGGCTACAGGGTCCTGACCTACGATCTGTACGGCAAGGGTTACTCGGCGCGGCCACGCGGACGCCAGACCTCGGCCTTCTTCATCGCCCAACTTCGCGCGCTTCTGAGGGATCAGCACATCGCGGGACCGGTGACGCTGGTGGGTTACTCCATGGGCGGAGCAATCGCAGCGGCTTTCGCGGCCACCGAGCGCGACCGCGTGAACGCACTGGTTCTGGTGGCGCCGGCTGGACTGACACCGGTGTACGACGACTGGAAATCACGACTGTGGTTGCTTCCGGTGCTGGGAGACTGGGCCATACGGGTTTGGGGTGGGATCGCGCTTCGGCGGGAACTTGTCGAACATCGCACGGCGGCAACGGTCGTTCCGAACCTGGAAGACCGCCAGGCGGCAGAGACACAAGTGCGAGGGTTTTTGCCTTCGATCCTGTCCGCGCGGCGTCACATACTGCGCGAAGACCGTGACGCCGACCACCGCGCGCTTGCCCGCCAGAGCGTGCC
>CAZRNL010000086.1:0-9898 GCA_964601395.1 uncultured Silicimonas sp.
CAAGGACAAGGCCGAGTTCGATCAGTTCATGAACGATCGCTCGAACAAGAAAACAGACGTTGACAGCGATACCGTCGACGCCTGAGCCGGCTCTCCCCCCGCCGGCGGCGGCCCCGATGAAGGGGCCGCCTGACGTGCCAGCAAAAGGACAGAAATCGTGACCATGACACACTCCACCACCAATTACGGTTATCCGGGGCTTCCCGACCCCTCCTCGCAACCCGAGTTCTATGCCGATGTCCCCACGAAGCGTTTCATCGCCTGGATCGTCGATGGCATTCTCGTGGCCCTCGTCGTCGCCGTCATGACCGTGCTCAGCACTTTCACCGCGCTCTTCATCCTGCCCCTGGTCTGGATGACGATCAGTTTCTTCTACCGCTGGCTGACCATCGCCAGCCGATCGGCAACGCCGGGAATGCGGTTGATGGCAATAGAGTTTCGTCGCTCGGACGGCTCGCCTTTCGACGGAACGACCGCATTCCTGCACACCGCAGGCTATGTGATTTCGGTGGTGACTTTCCCGCTGCAACTGATTTCGATCGCGATGATGCTGTTGACCGAACGCAAGCAGGGATTGACCGATATGATCCTCGGTACGGTGGCTTTGAACCGCACAGTGGAGTGACTCCTCAAGAATAGGGGATTGGCGGAATCTTCTTCGGTTGTTAACCTGTGGTTCGAACACATTCCTGAAGCTGGTCTGACCGCTACATGCGCCACACGCTGCCAATAGCTCCGCAGTTTTACGTTACCGCGCCGCAGCCCTGCCCTTATCTTGAGGACAGGATGGAGAGAAAGTTGTTCACCGCCCTTCAGGGCGAATACGCCGAGCAATTGAACAACACTCTTTCCAAGCAGGGCTTCCGCCGGTCGCAGAATGTGCTCTACCGCCCGTCCTGTGCCGAATGCTCGGCCTGTCTGTCGGCCCGCATACGGGTTGCGGATTTCACGCCCTCGCGCAGCCAGCGACGCACGCTGAAGAAGAACACGAACCTCAAGCGCGAGGCGACGTCCCCCTGGGCCACAGAAGAACAGTATGCCCTGTTCCGCGCCTACCTCGACAGCCGCCACGCTGACGGCGGCATGGCCGATATGGACATCTTCGAGTTCGCCGCGATGATCGAGGAGACGCCGATCAGAAGCCGCGTCATCGAATACACGCGAACAGGCGCGCGGGGGCGGAAGGAACTGGCTGCCGTCTGCCTGACCGATGTACTGGATGACGGGCTCAGCATGGTTTATTCCTTCTACGATCCCGACGACCAGGCCGCGAGCCTCGGAACTCATGTGATCCTCGATCATGTGCAGATCGCCCGGGATGCGGGCCTGCCTTATGTCTATCTGGGCTACTGGGTCCCCGGATCGTCCAAAATGGGCTACAAGGCCAAGTTCGACGCCCTTGAAGTCTACTTCGGAAACGAGTGGCGCAATATCGGCGACCCCGAGACGCATTCCGCCGACACGCATCCGTTGTCGACCGATCCCATCGCCGAGCAGGTGGCGCGAATTAGCCTGCCGGACACCCGGCCGACAAAGTAGCGGCCTTTCAACCACTATCGGAACAAGGGTGGGCATGATCCCGGCGGTTTCGTCGCGTCATGCTGCTTTAAGGCAGGCATCTTGCGGAAAAGCTGCCCGCGCTTCTACGGACAGCTGTTCTCGAAGGCCGGTTGATCAGAGCACGCTTTATCCCGAGGGGATAAGGTCTGGTACGATGGTCACGACCCAGGGGAAGAACCACAAGAGCGCAAGACCCAGGATCTGGATGATCACGAAGGGTATGATGCCCCGGTAGATGTGCCCGGTCGTGACTTCCGGGGGCGCAACTCCGCGAAGATAGAACAGGGCGAAGCCGAAGGGGGGCGTCAGGAACGAGGTCTGCAGGTTCACCGCGATCATGATCGTCACCCATTTTGGGTCGAAAGTACCGCCGTAGATGACGGGACCGACGATCGGGATGACGATGTAGATGATCTCCAGGAAGTCCAGGACAAAGCCCAGAATGAAAAGAACCAGCATCACGATCAGGAAGACCTGGAACTCGTTGTCGAAGCTCTTCAGGAATTCCTGGATATAGTGCTCGCCCCCGAAAGAGATCACGACGAGGTTCAGAATCTGCGATCCGATGAGGATGGTGAAGACCATCGACGTGACCTTGGCCGTCTCACGCACCACCGGGCTCAGAACACCCGAGCGGAACAAGACCCAGCAGGCATAAAAAAGGCCGAACATCGCAAAGAGGTAAGCCCCCTGCGCGACGAAGAAGGCGGCCCAGGTCTCGAAGCCGATCTCTTGCTGGCCGATCCTGAGATCGAAGTTCACGCCCACAAGCAACATGATGACCAATGCGAAACTGGCCATGATGATCACCCGGCCCGAGCGCTGTTCGTCCTTCAGCTTGCGGTAAGCCGCCAGCATGATCGCGCCGCCCGCGCCAAGCGCCGCGGCGGGTGTCGGGTTGGTGATGCCGCCGAGGATTGACCCCAGAACCGCGACGATCAGCACCAGGGGCGGAAAGACGACCCTCAAGAGATCGTTTCGCCCCAATCGCTCGACCGCCTGCCAGCAAGCCCAGAGAACCACCACAAGTGGCAGAAGGATCAGCAGAAGGGTGACACCTGGACTGGTCAGCGGACCAACCGCGACAACGTCCACAAGGAGAACCGCCAGGACACCTCCCAACCCGATCCACATCGGGCGCGGATCGGATGACGGAGAGATTCCAATCGCCGTGGTCAGAACGAGCGCCAGCATGACCATGGCGATGGCGATCCCGGTTCCGATCGGTGCGGCATTGGCGATGTTGACCTGAAGCTGGGCCGCTCGCTCTTCTTCGGTCAGCCTTTCCGCCGCGGCGACGCCGCCCGCTTCGTTGATCGACGTCTGCTCGGCCACAGCCGTGTCCCAGGCCTCCTGTCCATGCAACTCGATCATCGCCGCCTGACATTCGGGCGAGACGTTGGTACGGAGCGACGCGGTCGAGCCGGCCTGACTGAAGCTATCGACGGCGACCGACTGACTGCCGATCACGCCTGCCGTCGACAGGATGATCAGTCCGCCGATCAGGGCGGCAGGTACGCCAAGGAACCATGTCAGGGATTCTCCGCGGGTGATAACCTCGGAGTTCGTGGATCCCATCTCGACCGCGGGTGCCTTGGATGGGTTCAGAAGCGCATAGCCGAATGCATAAAGGGCGTAGAGCACGGCCAGCAGGATGCCCGGCAGAAGCGCCGCCTGGAACAGCGTTCCGACGGACACAACGGCTGGCTCGCCCAGATAGGTCAGTGCGTCCGAACACCCGACGGACGAGGCTCGCTGCTCCTGCGCCGCGGAATAAAGGTCGCCCGCCAGCGTGCCCAGAAGCACGATGACAATGGACGGCGGAATGATCTGCCCAAGCGTGCCCGAGGCGGCGATCACACCTGTTGCGAGTTCAGGCGAATAGTTGTTGCGAAGCATCGTCGGCAGGGCCAGCAGGCCCATGGTCACAACCGTCGCCCCGACAATCCCCGTCGACGCGGCAAGGAACGCGCCCACGACGACGATCGAAACCGCAAGACCGCCCGGCAAAGGACCGAAGACCCGCGCCATGGTCAGCAGAAGGTCATTCGCGATTCTTGACCGTTCAAGCGTGATGCCCATGAGGACGAACATGAGCACCGCAAGCAAAGTCTCGATGGATTGGCCCGCCAGAACCCTCTCGTTCATCCTGTTGACGATGAAGGACACGTTCCGGTCCATCGCCACTTCCCATCCTTGCGGAAACACGGGAACGCCGATGCGAGGCAGTTCGGGGTGGGAGAATACCGAGACCCTGTCGGGCCTTATCCCCTCTGCGATAACGGCAGCGTACTCTGCCGTCCCCCTGTCGATTGCCTGGTGGATGAGCCAGCCGGCGGAGTCGAGTCCCGCCACGATCCCGAAGGAAATGACAGCTGAGCCGCCGATTGCAAAGGCCACTGGAAAGCCTGAAAGAATTCCGGCGAAAAGGCAGAGAAAGACGATCAGCAGACCGATCTCGACGCCATCAAGTCCAAACAACATCTAGCCGGCCCCTCAGTGTTTTTCGTCGATTGCGTGGACAAGTTCGGCGTTAGGATCGCCAAGCGAATCCCTGTCGAGGTACTTGCCCGCGCTGTCGGGGCCTTCCTTCCATTCGAGATAGGAACGGAAGAAGAAGGCAATTGCCTGGATCATGACCAGAACGGCGAACATCACCAGCAGGATCTTGAACAGGAAGTATCCGTTGAAGCCGTTAGGAGAAAACCCGATGGTTTCGACATTCCAGCGCAGTGCCCGCGATTTGTTCAGCAACTGCTCCAGCTGGTCCGACGCCGACGGCTTAGGAACGATCAGATGCCGCCACAGGAAGTACCAACCGTACATCCAGGTCAGCACCGTGGCGGGGATCATGAAGAAAAGCGCGCCGAACATGTCGATCATCTTCTTGGTGCGGTAGGATACGCCAGAATAGACAAGGTCGACGCGAACATGACCGCCTTGGATGAAGGTGTAGGATACGCACAGGCAGACGACGATGGCGTTGTAGAGCTTCAGTTCCTCGGACCACCACGAGATATCCTTGGTCAGCGGCACACCGAAGCCGAACGAAAGTTCTGCCGATGCGAAGACCCGCTGCACGAAGATGATGACGATCTGTTGGAGAACCATCAGAAGACCGGCCCATGCCGCAATGCGGCCGACCGTATTGCCGATGCCTTCGAAAAACCGCACCGCCCCCCACATCACCGAATTCTTCCAGAAACCGACAAGCGCGAGAATCAGGAAGGCCGTGAAGAAGACGAAGAAGAGTTCGACCGAACCGCCGTAGTAGACGAAGCGCATGACCGCTTCCGGGTTGGACCAGTCCAGCCAGAGGCCGGGATGCGTGATGGCGTAGAAAAAGTTATAGAACGCCAGCGCTATGTTCTGGAAGAACCAGACAATACCTTCGAACACGCTCCCCTCCCCGCATTTTCGTACCTGGACAGCTTGTCAGAGGGCCCCTTGCGGGACCCTCTCTTTCTGTGCATCCGGGATGTCAGCCCAGCACGCGGGTGCGCTGCTCGGTGTAGGCACCGTCGGAAAGCTTAAGCCAGTTGGCCGACGACTTCATCGAGGCCATAGCGCTGTCGTGGATCTTCTTGAACAGTTCATCGCCCATGTTCTCATCCAGAACCGCGCGCGACGCGGTGCCGAAGGCATCCCAGACGCTGTCGGGGAATTCGCGAACGGTCACACCGCCGGATTGCAGCCGCTGCAGCGCGGCTCCGTTCTGGCTGAGGAATTGACCGAGGTTCCACTGGTGGCATTCGGCGGAAGCGATCTCGATGATCTTCTGCTGCGTCGGCGTGAGGCTGTCGAAAACGTCCCGGTTGGTAGCAAGGGACAGACCTGCGCCCGGCTCGTGGAACCCGGCGGTGTACATGATCTTGGTGATCTCCTGGAAGCCCATCTTTTCGTCGGCCCACGGACCGATCCACTCCGTTCCGTCAATCGCGCCCGATGACAGCGCCTGGTACACTTCCGAACCCGGAAGGTTCTGAACCGAAGCACCGAGCTTGCCGAGTGCCTGACCGCCAAGCCCGGGCATCCGGAACTTCAGCCCCTGGAAATCCTCCGGAGAGTTGATTTCCTTGGCGAACCAGCCGCCGCCCTGCGCGCCCGTGTTGCCTGCCAGGAAGGACTTCAGGCCGAAGATCTGGCCGAGTTCGTCGTGAAGTTCGTGGCCACCGTCGTGATAGTACCAGATGACCAGTTCCTGCGCGGTCATGCCGAATGGCACGGCGGTGTAGAAAGCATAGCCAGGATGCTGGCCGACGAAGTAGTAGTCAGCGCCGTGATACATGTCTGCCTGACCCGAGGTCACGGCATCGAAAACTTCAAAAGCGCCAACGAGTTCTCCGGCGGCCTTGAGATCGACGGTAAGCTGTCCATCGGTCATCGCGGTGATCGAATCCGCGACACGCTGTGCGGAATCGTGCACGCCGGCCAGTCCGCGACCCCAAGTCGTGACCAGTGTCAGCGTCCGGTTGCCTTGTGCGTAAGCTGGTGCTGCGAGTGCGGTCGCTGCTGCGGCCGAGCCGCCTAGAGCAGTATTCTTCAGAAATGAACGACGGTCCATGTGGTATAGTCCTCCCAAACTGCAAGTGCCCGCGCTAACGGACTGTTCGTTATTAGTGGAGGGACATTAGATACGCTTTACGGAAGTGAAAATACCCGGAAATGAGTAGGCACGGCCCTCAGGACGTCCGATTTCCTCATGTTAGCGCAATCGTCGGGAAGAAGATGGCTTGCCCAACCTAGCCGAGCCTGCGATTCGTTTCGGGATGAGATTCACGACCACCTCGGAAAATCTTGGCGCCAGGGACACGCAGCGCTATCGCCGGAAGTTCTTTCTGCTGGCGTCGCTGCCCTTGATCCTGGCCATTTCGGCCATCGCGATTCTGGTGGCGATCGAATCGCGCGCCCTCGCGGAGCGCGAAATCGACACGCTGGAAACCCAGTTGCTGGATGCCAAGAAGGACGAACTCCAGAACTACATCTCGATTGCCCGCACCGCGATCGGGGCGGTCTACGGCAATGCCCTGCCCGACGACGAGGTGGCGAAGACCAAGGTGATGCAGATGCTGGCCGCGATGATCTACGGTCAGGACGGCTATTTCTTCGTCTTCGACTATAACGGCACGAATCTCGTCGCGCCGCGCCAGACTCACCTGATCAACCGCAACTGGCTGGAACTGACGGATACCAACGGCACGCCCATCACGAGCGAGCTGGTCCGGATTGCGCGGACCGGGGGCGGCTATCACACCCATCTCTGGTGGAAACCCACGACCGGCGAACAGGCCCAGATGGTGACCTATGTGATCGGTCTTCAGGACTGGCGCTGGGTGCTGGGCACGGGCATTTTCATCGACGACATCCTGGAAACGGTGGCCAGATCGCGGGCCGACGTCGAGCAGAAAATCCGGAAGACGTTCCTTTCGATCGGAGCCATCACTGCGGGCGCGCTTCTGCTGGTTTTCGTCTCGGGCCTCTGGATCAACTTTCGCGAACGCACGCTGGCCGATGCAGCGCTGAAACGCCTGACCCAGCGCATCATCGACGCCCAGGAAGAAGAGCGCGGCCGCGTGGCAAGGGAATTGCACGATTCGATCAGCCAGATCCTTGTCAGCGTGCGCTACGCGCTGGATCTCGCTCAACGCCGGTTGGCCCGCGGCGACCCGAGCGCTGGCGAAAGCCTCGACAAGGGAATTTCCAGCCTCACGACCGCAATTCAGGAAGTCCGCCGGATCAGCCGGGATCTGCGGCCGGGCACGCTTGACGATCTGGGTCTCGGCCCGGCCCTGAAGGCGCTTACAAGCGAGTTCAGCGAGCGCACCGGCATCATGTCGGAACTTGAGACCGTCGTATTCCGCAACCGTCTGGACGAAGATGCCAAGATCGCCTTGTTCCGCATTGCTCAGGAAGCGCTGACCAACATCGAACGCCACTCGGGAGCAACCCATGTCGCGATCCGCATCGCTGGCCACAAACGCGGTGCCACGCTTCGTATCCAGGACAACGGCACCGGCTTCCATCCCGACGAGGCCTCGGGCGGCCTTGGGCTTCGCAACATGCAGGAGAGGGTCGAGCAGCTTGACGGCACCTTCCGCATCCTGTCTTCCGCTTCGGGTACGGTGATCGAAGCCGAAGTTCCCCTGACCCACCTTCTGAGACCCGACACGACATCGAGAGAAAGTGCATGACCCGACCGATCCGCATCCTAATCGTCGACGATCACCCGATGGTCGCCGAGGGAATTGAGGCAATACTCGAGACATTCGATGATATCGAGGTGGTAGGAACCCTTCTGAACGCAGTTGAGGCCATCGAAAAACTGAACCTGCTCGATCCGGATGTCGTTCTCCTGGATCTGAATATGCCCGGCATGACCGGTCTCGCGGCGACAGAACTGATGCTCGAAAAGCGACCCGGCACGCGAATTTTGATCCTGACGATGCATGACAGTCCGGAATACATCGCCACGGCCCTTAGCCACGGCGCGTCAGGCTATGTTCTAAAGGACGTGCCGACCGACGAGATCAAGACCGCAATCGACAGCGTGATGCAGGGCAAGCAGTACCTTTGCACAGGGACGGCATCCTCCCTGAAGCCGAGGATCGCGGACGGGCGCGAGCCGCTGACCTCGCGCGAACAGACGGTTCTTCTGCAACTGGCTCAGGGCAAGTCCAATCGGGATGTCGCGGATGTACTTCAGATCTCCGTTCATACGGTTGAGACGCACCGGAAGAACATTCGACGCAAGCTGGGTATTTCCTCGACGGCGGGGTTGACCCGCTATGCGCTGGAACACGGTGTATTGCAGGGTACCGGCGGGCGCTAACGGGGATCCTCGCGAAATGTCCCGGGGCCATCGTCGGGGTGATCGTGCGACAACCACTCCTCGCGCGTCTCGCCGAGGTGGTCGGCCTTGAAAGCTTCGCGGTGTCCGATCGGCCGGTCCGGCCCGACCGTGCTGTCCTCGGCGGTTTGCGCCTCGATCTCGGCATCCAGAAGCGCCCCGAGCAACACGACGTAAGCCGAAAGCCAGAGCCACGTCAGAAGCACGACGACACCGCCAAGACTGCCGAAGGTCTGGTTATAGTTGGCGAAGTTAGAGACATAGAGCGAGAACCCGTAGGACCCCGCGAACCAGAGTACACCTGCAAGAGCTGCCCCCGGTGTCAGCCATCGCCACTTCGCCGCCCTGCGCGATGGTCCCCAACGATAAAGACTGGCAAACCCGATCAGCATCACGGCAATGATAAGCGCCCACCGGATACCCCGGATCAGGTTCGCTGTCTCGAAATCTAATTGCAGCAGCGCCAGCGCGGCGGGCACCCCGACGAGGAGCAGCAGCACCAGAAGGCCACCGAAAAGGAACGTCACGGTCATTAGGATGACCACCCACCAGAATCGGATGATCCCTCTTTTCTCGGTTTCCTCGAACGCGATGTTCAGCCCGTGGATCATGCTGGTCGTGCCACGCGTCGACAGGTAGATCGCCACTCCCACACCAATTATGATGGTCACGGACAGCCCGCTGGAATCGGCGCCGGCCACCAACTGCGCCTGATTGATGAGGATCAGTGCCGCCTGATCTGGCAATAGTCTGGCAACTGTCTGCAATTGCGCCACCACACTTGCCGGATCGGTAAATAGACCCGCGACAGCCATCAGGGCGGCAATTGCCGGGAAGGCGGCAAGCAGCATGTAGAATGCCACACCCGCCGCGATCAAGCCGATCTGGCTGGGAATGATCCTGCGGCCGACACGGAACACGATGTCCAGCCATCCGCGCAATGGAATGCGAGTGGGCGCCCGGGCCGCACGGCCCCGCTCCCGACCCTTGGGTGGTCCTGCGCTCTTCATCTCATGAACCATAGCGTAGGCATGAGCAGAAGAAAGCGGCATGAAAGCGCAGATGGATGTGGCTGAAGGAAATTTCCAAAACAGACGCTCAAACGCAAGATTCGGTCATTTTCCCTGTTGACCCTTGCCAGACCCGCGCCTAGTCTCCCCGAACTTTGATGGAGGAACCCCCGGATGGTCCGGATCGTACTTCTTGTGGGAACATGGCGCATGGGCCGGTAACGGAAACCCTTCTCGGTACCCCATGCGCCCCCGAAAAACGGGGGCTTTTTTATGCGCGGAACAAAGGAATTGGCGCGATGAGCAAGACACAGATGACTGGAGCGAAAATGGTGGTCGAAGCCCTCAAGGATCAGGGCGTCGAAGTCGTATTCGGATACCCCGGCGGCGCTGTGTTACCCATCTATGACGAGATCTTCCAGCAGAACCAGATCAAGCATGTCCTTGTCCGCCACGAACAGGGCGCCGTTCATGCGGCCGA
>CAZRNL010000087.1:0-9876 GCA_964601395.1 uncultured Silicimonas sp.
ACGCGGAGTCCGGTCTCATCTATTTCAGGGCCAGGCACTACGACCCCGCCCTCGGTCAGTTCCTGCAACGCGACCCCATCGGATTCGCGGCCGGAGACCTGAACCTCTACGCTTATACGTGGAACGATCCGTTCAATTGGACCGATCCGAGCGGGTTGGCGGGCACGGAATGCCTCGCTGGTCCGGCCTGCCAGCCGCAAGGCGCGGGGGCCGCGGTCAAGTCAAAGACTGGACGTTCGCGACGTCGACGGGAAGGGTGCCTCTTCGGCTGGCAGATGGACCTGAGAGAGCACCGACGCGATACCGACGTAATACCGACGTGATACCGACGTGATACCGAAGCCGTTTCAGCCCTTCTGCGAGGCAGCGATCATCTCGGACTGACGCACGATGACCTGAGCCTGGCGAACGCTCGCGATATCGACCAGACGCCCCTTGTAGACAGCCGCCCCGGCCCCGGACTTCTGCGCTTCTTCCATCGCGGAAAGGATCTCGCGGGCCTCGGCGACGGCGGCTTCGCTTGGCGTAAATATCTCATTTGCAAGAGTAACCTGCTTTGGATGTATCGCCCATTTTCCGACCATCCCGAGTGTCGCGGAGCGAAGCGCCTGCGCCCGGAAACCCTCGTCGTCGGAGAAGTCGCCAAAGGGGCCATCGACCGGCAGAACCCCATGCGTCCGGCACGCCGCCACGATGGCCGCCTGCGCCCAGTGCCATGGATCAGCCCAGTACTTCTGGCCTTCACGCGCCATGTAATAATTCTCCTGCGTCCCGCCTATCCCGGTGGTCTGCATCCCCATCGACGCGGCAAAGTCCGCTGCACCAAGAGACATGGCCTGAAGCCGGGGGCTGGCCGAGGCGATTTCCTCGACATGCGCGATCCCTGCTGCAGTCTCTATGATGACCTCGAAGCTGATGGGTTTTGCTCGCCCCGTCGCGGCTTCAACGGCGGTCACCAGCGCATCGACGGCGTAGACGTCCGAGGCGTTTCCGATCTTGGGGATCATGATCTGGTCCAGCCGGTCGGATGCGTTCTCCAGCAGGTCCACCACGTCGCGGTACCAATAGGGCGTGTCGAGCCCGTTGATCCGCACCGACAGCGTCTTCGTGCCCCAGTCGATATCGCCAATTGCGTCGATGATGTTGCGCCGCGCCTCAGGCTTGTCGTCCGGTGCGACCGAGTCTTCAAGGTCGAGGTTGATCACATCCGCTGCACTGGCCGCCATCTTCTCGAAAATTGCTGGCCGGGAGCCGGGACCGAAAAGCTGGCATCGGTTCGGGCGGGCCGGGGCGGGCGGTTGGGTGCGGAAGGACATGGCAGGCAACTTTCTTTCGTATCAATCGCTTCGTTCGATATGATGTTGCGTCATCGCATTCAAGGATGATTTGCATGTGCAGAAAATATGGACGGGACCCTGTTGGGCGGCGCACGATTCTTCGACAATTTGGGTCATTTAACGAAGAATCTTTCGAAAAATGGCGGATAATGATGAAAAGAGAGAATACATCCCCTCGAATCTGGCAAGAATCCAGTCATCAAGCTGGGGGTTGCCATGATTCGTACGCCATATCTTCTTTTCCTGGGTGACGCCCATGACAATCTGGCCGCCAAGGTGGCTCAGGGCATCAACGACTGGCGACCCGAGAACGTCGTCGGCCAATTCCGTATGGAAGGTTGCAGGGCGGATGTGGGCGCGCCCGACCTTTCGCTGCAGGAAGCCTATGACAAGGGCGCAAGAACACTGGTCGTCGGTGTCGCCAACCGTGGCGGCGTGATCTCGGAGGCCTGGCTGACGGTTCTGGCAGAGGCCATGGAGATCGGCTTCGATATCGCCAGCGGATTGCACAATCTGCTCCGGAACGAGAACCTGCTCAAGGCGACGTCCGCACGGACCGGCCAGACGCTTCACGACGTGCGTATCCCGACGGTTGCCTACCCGATCGCCAATGGCGCAAAGCGCAGCGGAAAGCGGTGTCTGGCAGTCGGCACCGATTGCTCCGTGGGAAAGATGTACACAGGGCTCGCGATGGATGCCGAGATGCAGAACCGCGGGTTGAAATCGACGTTCCGCCCGACAGGCCAGACCGGGATCCTAATCACAGGAAAGGGCATTCCACTCGACGCCGTGGTGGCCGACTTCATGGCGGGCGCCGTCGAGTGGCTGACGCCCGACAACGATCCCGATCACTGGGACCATATCGAAGGGCAGGGCAGTCTCTGGCACATCTCCTATTCGGGCGTGACCATGGCGCTGATCCACGGCGGTCAGCCAGATGCTCTGATCCTTGCGCATGAGCCGACACGAACCCACATGCGCGGCCTTCCGGACTACGCGCTGCCATCGCTCGAGGCGCTTCGCGACCAGGCGCTTCCCCTGGCGCGTGTCGCCAACCCCGGTTGTCAGGTGGCCGGTATCTCGGTGAACACCAAGGCACTGTCGGACGACGAGGCGAGCAAGCTCTGCGCCAGGATTGAAGACCGGATGGGATTGCCCACCGTCGACCCCTTCCGGCATGGTGCGGGGCGGCTGGTGGACGCGCTGCAGGCGCTGTGAGGCGGTGGCGAACGGGCTGGGCGCATGTCGCGCGCTTGCGCTGAAGGCTCCTATGGATATCTTCCGACTGGCAATGAGCGAGGCAGCGCGATGGACCTGACGGCAAGCCCCGAATCCTTTCGGCTGGCGGAGGCTTTCGTTATTTCGCGGGGGTCGCGCGATGCGGCCGAGGTGCTGACCGTAACCGCCCGCGACGGCGGGCTAATGGGCTGGGGCGAGTGCGTGCCTTATGCGAGGTACGGCGAAACGATGGAGAGCGTCGCGGCGCTTGTCTCCGGCCTTCCCGGAACGGTCACGAGGACGTCCCTGCAGGAGTTGCTGCCACCCGGCGCGGCCCGCAACGCCGTCGACTGTGCGCTCTGGGATCTGGAAGCCAAGCGCGCAGGGCAAAGGGTCTGGCACCTTGCCGGGCTGGCCGAGCCGGGGCCGGTGATCACGGCGTTCACCTTGTCGCTCGGGACGCCCGAGGCGATGCGGGCCGCGGCTGCGCGACACGCTCACCGCCCGCTCCTGAAAATCAAGCTTGGCGGTGAAGGCGACATGGCGCGGCTGGAAGCCGTTCGCGCCGGCGCCCCTTCCACCCGGATCATCGTCGACGCAAACGAAGGCTGGACGGCGGAAGTCTATTCTGAACTTGCCCCGCATCTCTTGCGCCTTGGTGTGGCTCTCGTCGAACAGCCACTTCCGTCGGGCAATGACGATCTTCTCGCCGAGATCGAGCGACCCCTGCCGGTCTGCGCCGACGAAAGCTGCCATGACCGGACATCGTTGCCCGACCTTCGCGGCAAGTACGACATGATCAACATCAAGCTGGACAAGACCGGTGGCCTGACCGAGGCGCTGGCGTTGCGCGACGAAGCAAGGGCTGCGGGCTTCGGTTTGATGGTGGGCTGTATGGTTGGCACGTCGCTGGCGATCGCGCCCGCCGTCCTCGTGGCGCAGGGCGCTGCGATTGTGGACCTTGACGGACCGCTGCTTCTGGCCGAAGACCGCGATGTACCGCTGGAATACGACGCCGAGGGTGTTCACCCGCCGCGTTCTGAGCTTTGGGGATAGTGCGATGAGCCGAACCGTTTACGTGAACGGAGACTACCTGCCGGAAGAAGACGCGAAAATCTCGGTTTTCGACCGTGGGTTTCTGTTCGCCGACGGAGTCTACGAGGTGACGAGCGTTCTTGGAGGAAAGCTGATCGACTTCGACGGCCACACAAAGCGGCTCTGGCGGTCACTGGGCGAACTGGAGATCGAGAGTCCTGTCGAGCCGGACGAACTTCTGGAGATCCACCGTGAGCTGGTTGCTCGGAACGGAATGGAAGATGGTTTGGTCTATCTTCAGGTGACCCGCGGCGCGGCGGATCGCGACTTCACTTATCCGAAGGCGGCGACGCCGACACTGGTTATGTTCACCCAATCCAAACCGGGACTTGCCGAGAACCCCGCAGCCAAGGTGGGGATCAAGGTCATCTCGATCCCCGACATTCGGTGGGGGCGCAGGGATATCAAGACGGTTCAGCTTCTCTATCCCTCGATGGGCAAGATGATGGCCAAGGCCGAGGACAAGGACGATGCCTGGATGGTGGAAGATGGCTTCGTGACCGAAGGCACTTCGAACAACGCCTATATCGTCAAGGGCCGCAAGATCATCACCCGCCATCTGGGAACCGAAATCCTGCACGGCATCACCCGCGCCGCTGTTCTCAGGTTTGCGCGCGAGGCGCAGATGGAAGTCGAGGAGCGTTCGTTCACGATCGACGAGGCGAAGGCGGCGGACGAGGCCTTCATCACCTCCGCCTCCGCCTTCGTGATGCCTGTCATCGAGATCGACGGCGCGACACTGGGGCAAGGTACCCCGGGTCCTGTCGCCTCTCGGCTTCGCGAGATCTATCTCGAAGAAAGCCGCAAGATGGCCGTCTGAGACCTGAAGGCGTCGGATCGCGCTGCGGTTCGTCGCTCGTTAAGACATGCGCTCTAGTGTCGTCCTGCCGGGAATAGCAGCGCGATGACATTAGACCAGATACTGAAATCCTTCGCGCAGTTGACGCAGGATCCCATCGGGATTGGATATCGTTGTCCGGGCGAGTCCGAGGCGCGTCTTGTTTGGGTCAACTCCGCGTTCGAGGCTCAGTTCGGATATGCCGCGCGGGACATCGACTCCATTCCTGTCGCCGACCTGATCGCTTCGGGCGACTACCGGGTTTTTCTTGCGAAGGTGCAGGCGCACATCGCTGCCGGGGAGACGCATTTCACCCATGAAGCGATGTGTTGGCGAAAGGATGGGACGCAGTTCTGGTCGAGTATCGGACTGATTCTCATGCCGCCGGACGATGACGGGGGCCGCTACTCGGTTGCGACCTACCGTGATCTTGGCGCGTTGAAGGAACGCGAGCGTCAGGCAGAGATCTCGTCCAGCGAAAAACGGCTTCTTCTGGAGCAGGCAGAGGCGGCTCGGACTTGCCTGCTTGTTGCCATCGACACGTTTCCCGGTCCGATGGCCATCTGGGACAAGGACATGCGGCTTGTCATCTGCAACAGCACTTTCGGCCCGCGCCTGATGGCACAGGCGGGGCGTCCCCCTCCGGGTCTCCCCATCGAAGATTTCCTTCGGACCGCCGCTTTTTCCGGTCAGCTCTGTCATGCAATCGGGCGCGAAGAAGCGTGGATCGCAAAGGCGCTGCAGGCTTTTGGTTCCGGTCCGATCGACGATATCACCCCGTACACCGACGGGCGCACCTTCAGAGCGGTCAGCTTCATCGCGCCCAACGGCGATACCGTCGTCTTCAACTCCGACATCACCGAGATAACCGAGCAGAAGCAGGCCTTGGAGGCGCAGAATGTCGAGCTTGAACTGGCGCGCGTCGAAGCGGATCTTCGCGCACTCCACGACGAACTGACCTGTCTCGGCAATCGCCGCTTCGTTGTCGAGGGACTGGCCGAACTGCTTCGTGAACGCGAGGAAAAAGGTGGCGAGATTGCAGTTCTTGTCATCGACCTCGACCGGTTCAAGGAGATCAACGATGCGCACGGCCATGCGGCCGGGGATCATGTCCTTGCAGGTGTTGCAGCCCGTCTGCGGGAATCGGTGCGTCCGGGTGACCTTCTGGCCCGCGTCGGAGGCGACGAGTTCATCGTGCTCTGTCTGGTGACCGACAACGCGATGTCGCCTCTTCCGCTGGGTCAGAGGATTGTCGAGGTGATGCGTCGGCCCTTCCTCTACGAAGACGTGGAACTGCGGCTTGGCGCTAGCGTCGGTATCGCCATGACGCCGATGTCCTCTGTCGAGGATCTGGTCGCAAATGCGGATATCGCTCTCTACAAGGCGAAATCCCTCGGTCGGGGAACAGTGGTCAGTTTCGACAAGCGGGACCTTCAAGCATCGCGGAAGGCGCGGACCCTTGCGGATGACTTGCTCGAGGCAGTCGAGGCGCGGACCTTCCTGCCTTACTTCCAACCTCAGGTCGACATCCGCACACAGCGGATCGTCGGTCTTGAAGTGCTGGTGCGCTGGCCGCATCCACGTCGCGGCATCCTGTCGCCGTCCGCGTTCCTGGCCGGGGCTGCGGACCTGAAGATACTGCCCGAGATTGACGCCATCGTCTTCGAAAAGGCGATCGAAGCTTGCCGCAATGCATTCCAAGACCGCGACGGGCCCAACCTCTCGTTCAACATGGGCAAGGACGGGCTTTTGTCTGCCGGGCTGAAGGGGGCAATGACTGTGGCAGCATCCTATCCGGGTGACGTGACGGTCGAGTTGCCTGAGGCCATTCTCGAAACGGATCGGGACAAGGCAATCCAGAGCCGGGTCGACCTTCTGCGTTCCGTGGGCGTCCGTATCGAGATCGACAGCTTCGGGAGTGATCGCGGGTCGATCTTGGCGCTCGAGCAGTTCGCACCGGACCGCCTGAAAGTCGACTGTGGGCTTGTGCGCTCGGTCTCTGACTCCGACAGGTCAAGACGACTGGTCGGCGCAATTGCCGATGCCGCACGCGCGCTGGGGATAGGTGTCACCGGCGAAGGGGTCGAGACCGAGGAGCAGGCAGCGCTTCTGGCCTCCCTCGGGTGCGACCGCTTGCAGGGGCGACTTTACGGCCAGCCAATGCCGGTCGAAGATCTCGTCAGCGTCCTCGACCGGATGCCTGCCGGGCGCGCCGCCTGCTAGCGGGAACTCGGATCGTCAGACCGGCAGGTTCTTGTGCGCATCCTCGAAGGCATCTTGCTGTTCTGGCGACGACTCGGTCTGATGATTTTCTTTCCATGTCTCGTACGGCATGTCGTAGAAAGCCGTTCGACCCTCATCCTTCGTCATCGCGATCCCGCGTTCATTCGCGGCTTCCTGATACCAACGGCTGAGGCAGTTGCGACAGAATCCGGCAAGGTTCATCAGGTCGATGTTCTGAACATCGACACGGTCCTCCATCAGGTGCTTCTTCAGTCGCCGGAAGGCAGCAGCTTCCAGTTCCACTTGCGTCTGGTCATCCATAGCGGTCTCCTTCTGTGTCAGCCCTGGCTAGCGCGTCAGGCAATAGTCGGGCCAGCCGATCAGCCCAGGCAGTCTGTCCCGTATCATCCTGGATCAGATCGTTTCTGATCTCTATCAAGGTATTCTGGCGCCCGGTCGCAATGGCATGGCGGTCGATCGTGTCGCCTTTCAAGTGGCCTGAGTAGGGTTCGTTTGCCCCGACGATCAAGCCGGGCTCGTTCCGAAGCAATTCAATCAGCGGTAGCGACAGGCGTTCATCTTCCGCAAACAGCAACCCTATATGCCATGGGCGCGGCGGACGTTGGCGCAATTGCGGAGTGAAGGAATGAACCGAGACGATCACCGTGTCGTCACGTCGGCGAGCGATCGTGGCAACGGCCTCGTGGTAAGGGTGATAGCACAGTTCCAGCCTGCGCGCGGTCTCGTCCTCGTCAAGCGCCCTGTTGGCCGGAATGATTGTCCCGTCGTACAGCCGCATAACAAGTGTGGGGTCGTCTTCTCCCCGGTTTGGATCGATCACCAGTCGCGAGAAGTTCGACAGCACAACAGGGGCACCCAGCCTTTCGGCCAGGCGAATCGAAACACCCGACGCACCGGGATCGAAGGCGATGTGGCGCGCCATATCCTGTTCCGCGATGCCAAGGTCTCCTCCGCTGACCCAGTCGGGAACACGGTTTGTCGCGTGATCGCAAATGACCAGCCAGCGTGAGATACGCTCTTCGCCCAGAATATGGACCGGGGACCAAGACATCTGCCCTTTTTCCGACTGCATTCCGGGTCTCTACCGGCCTTAGGGAAAGAGCGCCAGTTGTCACGCGCTAACATTTGCTGCAATAGAGGTCACGATCGGAAAAAAGCTGCGGGGTGAAGGTCACATGCGACGTCAGCGCAATGTCAAGATTGTTGCCACGCTCGGGCCTGCGTCCAGCGACAAGGAAACGATTCGGGCTCTGTTCAATGCCGGTGCCGACGTGTTCCGCCTGAACATGAGCCATGGCAGCCATGCCGAGATCGGCGAGCGTCACCGTTTCATCCGCGAAATCGAGGCGGAAGTGGGTCGCCCTATCGGAATTCTGGCAGACCTCCAGGGCCCGAAGCTACGGGTCGGCGTCTTCGAGAATGATGAAGCCGAGCTGGCGGAAGGACAAAAGTTCCGCCTTGATCTCGATCCTGCACCAGGTGACGCAACGCGGGTTCAACTGCCGCACAAGGAAATCTTCGAAGCGCTGGAGCCCGGCTCGCGACTTCTGGTTAACGACGGAAAGATACGCCTGAAGGTGGACGATTGCGGCGTGGATTTCGCCAACTGCACGGTTGTGATCGGCGGCGTGATCTCGAACCGCAAGGGTGTGAACGTCCCCGATGTCGTTCTGCCGCTGGCGGCGCTTTCCGACAAGGATCGCAAGGATCTCGAGTTCGTCTGCCGTCTGGGCGTCGACTGGCTTGCCCTGTCCTTCGTGCAGCGCGCGGCCGACGTTGCCGAGGCGCGGGAGTTGGCCCAGGGTCGTGCCGCGATTCTGTCGAAGATCGAAAAGCCGGCTGCCGTGAAGGCGTTCGAGGAAATTCTATCGGTTTCCGACGGTATCATGGTCGCACGGGGGGATCTCGGCGTAGAGCTTCCGGTCCAGAATGTACCACCGATCCAGAAGCGCCTTGTCCGCAAATGCCGCGCCGCCGCCAAGCCGGTCATCGTGGCGACCCAGATGCTGGAGTCCATGATCGAAAGCCCGATGCCGACCCGGGCCGAAGTTTCCGACGTGGCAGCGGCGATCTATGAGGGTGCCGATGCGGTGATGCTGTCGGCGGAAAGCGCAGCCGGAAGCTATCCGATCGAGGCTGTATCGATGATGAACAGCGTTGCGATGGAAGTCGAAAGCGATCCGACCTACCGCGACGTCATCGAGGCCAGCCGAGGCGGACTGAAGCAATCCGTGGCTGACGGAATCGTATCCGCCGCCCGCGAGATCGCCGAGACCGCCGATATCCGCGTTATCTGCTGTTATTCGCAGTCCGGGAAAACCGCGAGCCTTGTCGCGCGCGAGCGGCCTCGTGTTCCGATCATCGCCATGACGTCGCTGATGGGAACGGCCCGGAGACTTTGCCTGACCTGGGGCCTGCATTGCGTGAAGACCTCAGAGGTGGACCGGTTCAAGACCGCCGTCATCAACGCCGCCAGGGCAGCGCGCAGCGAAGGATTCGCCGAGCCGACCGATCAACTGGTTGTCACGGCGGGAGTGCCATTCGGGCAGTCAGGGACGACGAACATCCTGCGCGTCGCTCCTTGCGACGAACGTCTGATTCTTCCTTCCGACCCGGAATAGCAGCCACAAATTCGCCAAATTCAGCGGCTATACTCGCCAAACTATGGTCCAGTACGCTGATCTTATTCTTGTTATGGGCAGCGCGATGCTCGTGCTCGCGTTTCCGACGATGGTCGGTGCCTTTTCGCGTGGCGCTCCGCCGCGTGCCGCCATGCTGGCGATTTTCGCCGGTGGCGTGATGATTCTCTATGCGAACTCGACGCGGCCCGGTGGCTATTCGCTCGCCGAAATGCCGCAGGTGATCGCCCGGGTCTTCACCGGCGCCTGACGCCATTTTCCACTTGCCAGACTGGGCCTTCCCCTGTATCCGACGCGCTCCGACGGACCCGCCGGCCGATGTGGCATGCCGAGGGGGTCTTTGAGCCGTCCGAAACAAAGGAGATGGAAATGCCCAAGATGAAGACCAAGTCGAGCGCGAAGAAGCGCTTCAAGGTCACCGCGACCGGCAAGGTCGTTGGCGGCCAGGCCGGCAAGCGGCACGGCATGATCAAACGTACAACGAAATTCATCCGCGATGCGCGTG
>CAZRNL010000088.1:0-3132 GCA_964601395.1 uncultured Silicimonas sp.
TCCTCCTCGGCGTCGAGGACATCGTCTACTGGGCGCGCGAGCTTGGGGCGTCGAAATCGGCTCAGTTCTTCAGTTATCCGCATGGCGACTGGCGGCTCTGGTACTTCCTCGGACTGTTGGTCTTCTACCTGTTGTTCACGCGCATATCCGAAATCGCACTTGCCCGGATCACCCGGCGGTTGTCGCATGGGCAGGCCTTCGCGGGTGCCGGATCATGACATGCGGCGAAGCCATTTCAGCCTATGCGCTGCGCTCGATCGGCATCGGCGAGCGGCTTCTGCCCCGCGAGGATTTTTCGATCTGCCAGCAGGTCACGCTGATCGGTTCGGGCGTTCTCTGGAACATCTACTTCGGCGCGCTGGCCCTGATCATTGGATTTTTCATTGCCAACGCCCTGGCCGTCGCCAAGGCGAGCTCAAATCCCTGGTTCAGAAAACCCGCGGAGTGGTTCATCTTCCTCTTCCGCGGCTCGCCTCTTTTCATCCAGTTCTTCCTCGCCTACTTCGCTTTCCTGTCACTTAAGCAGTATGGCATCCTGCCGTGGATGACGGCGGCTCAGGCCGGGGCGTTGGTTGTGCTGATCCTCAACACTTCCGCCTATTCGGGCGAGATTTTCTACGGCGCGCTGCGCACCGTTCCACGCGGCGACCTGGAGGCCGCGGATGCCTATGGCCTGAGCGGCTGGTCCCGCTTCAGGCGCATCACCTGGCCGACCACCATGCGACTGGCCTGGCCTGCCTATACCAACGAGGCCATCTTCCTGTTCCACGCCACGACGCTGGTCTTCTTTTCCGGGTTCCCGGCGCAGAGGCAGATGGGCGACGCCTTGTACTATGCGAGCTATTTCGCGGACAAAACCTTCAATCCCTTCGTTCCCTACCCCATCGTCGCGGGTTATTTCATTGTGCTCACACTGGGGATCATCGGGCTTTTCAATCTGGCAAATCGCCGTCTGAACCGGCATATGCCACAGGATGCCCGGCGGAGGCTTCGATACCGCCCACAACTGATCCGGTGAAAAATGGACGAGTTCCTGCGCGAACACCCTGAAATCCGCACAATAGTGACGGCCGTGTCCGATCTGAACGGTCAGGCACGCGGCAAGCGCGTCCCCGTCGGATTTGCCGACAAAGCTCTTGAAGGAGCGACGCGGATGCCGCTCAGCGTGCTCAACGTCGACATCTGGGGCGACGATATCGAAGACAGCCCTCTGGTCTTCGAAACTGGCGACCGTGATGGCATACTGAGACCAACCGGGCGTGGCTTCGTTCCGACGCCTTGGCTGGCGAACCCGTCCGCCATGCTGCCGATGTGGATGTACACCGAGGCGGGCGAACCCTTTGGCGGCGATCCCAGGCATGCGCTGAAAGGCGTGATCGACCGCTTTGCCGAGCACGGTTGGGAGGCCATCGCCGCGACCGAGTTGGAGTTCTATCTGATCGACGACGGCGGCGCGGAACTGCAGCCGCCGCCATCGCAGCGGTCAGGCAAGCGCCGACTGGGTGGCGAGATCCTCTCGATCCGTGCGCTCGATGCGTTCGACAGCTTCTTCGCGGAACTCTACGACGCCTGCGAGGCAATGGACATTCCCGCCGAGACCGCGATCTCCGAAGCGGGGCTGGGACAATACGAGATCAACCTCGTCCATGGACCGGCGCTCAAGGCGGCGGATGACGCCTGGTTGTTCAAGCTGCTGGTCAAGGGATTGGCGCGTAAGCACAACTTCGCAGCAAGCTTCATGGCCAAACCCTATGCCGACCACTCGGGGAACGGCATGCATGTCCATTTTTCCGTCGTCGACTCCGACGGCCGCAACATCTTCGACAACGGTGGCGAACGTGGCACGGACGAACTGATGTACGCCATCGGCGGTTGCCTGCGCGCGATGAAGGATTCAACTCTGATCTTCGCGCCCCACGGCAACAGCTACGACCGGCTTGTGCCCGACGCCCATGCCCCCACCGGGATCGGCTGGGCCTACGAGAACCGCACGGCGGCGATCCGGATTCCGGCCGGTCCAACGCCAGCGCGCCGGATCGAGCATCGGGTGGCCGGCGGCGACATCAATCCCTACCTGATGCTCTCGGTGATCCTGGGCGCTGCGCTCACGGGGATCGAGGACAAGGTCGTCCCGCCGCAACCGATCAAGGGCAACGCCTACGCCAGCAAGCTGGACACGCTTCCATCCGACTGGAAGGACGCGATCCGGATGTTCGAGGAAAGCACCCTGATGCCGCGCATCTTCCCGCGGGAGCTGATCCGGAACTACCTGATGACCAAGAAGCAGGAATTGTCCTACTACGACGAGTTGTCCCAGGCCGAGCGTCTGGATCTCTACCTGGACACCGTCTGAGCGTCGGCGCTTCGGATCACGCCAGGCCAAGTTCCGCATCGCTGGCCGGATGTCCGTACTTGTCTCTCGGAGGCATTGGTCGCCCGGGCCAGTCGAGATCGAACGTGAAGGATGAGGTACTCCGCCCTTCCGGCAGCGCTCCGTTTCCTGCGTTCTGCGTATAGTCGTAGTATAGTTTCACGATCTTTTCGAACGTCACCTGCCGCGCGTGTGGCTCCTCGAGGCATGCCGCTCGCCAGCGACGCACCCGGTCTTATTCGTGACCCGCTGGCAACTCGAATTCCTCGTAGTAGTCCAGAAACCAGAATCTTTGGAAAAAGGGCGTGAACACGGCCTCCGCCCACCCGAACCGGTCGAAGAAGAACGTGTCGCCGGGCGCATAATTCACCAGCAAGTCGTCAAGCGCCCTGTATTCCAGCAGCATCCTTTCGCGGCAAGCGTCGCGTCTGTCCGGGTCCCGGTTCATCACGAAGGAATACCCCGCCACCCCGAAACTGCCCTCGCGTTGAACGATCAGGTTTTCCAGCGCATGGTCATAGGCATCCTTTCGCGCGACGGCGGGTTCGGGGTGGATCGCCTCGATATAGTCGAGGATCACCCGGCTTTCCTTCAGCGCGGTCTTGCCGGGAATCTCCAAGACCGGAAGCGCCGTGGTGCCTTTGGACAATTCCAGAAGTCTCGGGTCGCGCGGCTGGGTGATGTCGACGACGTGGAACGCAACTTCGTCGGGCAACCCCTTCAGGTACAGGAGAATTTCCACTCTCTGGCTAAACGGGCAG
>CAZRNL010000088.1:3142-7233 GCA_964601395.1 uncultured Silicimonas sp.
TCGGTGTCATGTCCATGCCGTCGGAATGTGACGATTCCGCCGCCATTTTGTCGATTACGGACGGTTCCCGCAACCCGGTGGCGGCCTATTGGGGAAGGGAGCAGCAAACCCGGCCCCATGCGCCTTCTGATTTCCTTCGCGGCCCTATTTCTGTCTGTCATCCTGCTTCAGCTGGGTTCGGGCGGCATTGCCCCGCTGGATGCGATTTCGGGGCTGGAACTCGGGTTCTCGACGGCCCAGATCGGCCTTCTCGGATCGGCCCATTTCTTCGGTTTCTTCATCGGTTGCTGGTGGGCACCACGGCTGATGGGAACGGTCGGCCATTCCCGCGCCTTCGCCGCGTTCATCGCCCTCGGGACAATCGGCATCCTTGCCCACATGATCATCATCGACCCCATTGTCTGGATGGTGCTCCGG
Source organism: uncultured Silicimonas sp. (assembly GCA_964601395.1). Taxonomy (GTDB): domain Bacteria; phylum Pseudomonadota; class Alphaproteobacteria; order Rhodobacterales; family Rhodobacteraceae; genus JAVJUV01. Next base: position 3,560 of record CAZRNL010000088.1, read on the forward strand.
ATGCTCTCGGGGCTTTGCGTCGCCGGCTGCTACACGATCGTGGAAAGCTGGCTTCAGGCCAAGGTCACGAACGAGACGCGAGGCCGCACCATGGGTGTCTACCGCGTCGTCGATATCGGCGGATCGCTGGTCGCCCAGTTGATCATCTCGGTCCTGCCGCCAGCGCATTATGTTTCCTACAATATCCTCGCCATCGTCTGCTGCGCGGCTCTTCTGCCGCTGGTCGTGACCCGCGCCGCCGAGCCTCTGACACCCGAAGCGCCGCGGCTGAGACCTGCGCTCGCGTGGCGGCTTTCTCCTCTGGCCGCAGCGGGCGTCGTCTCGGCGGGCCTGACTACGGCCGCCTTCCGCATGGTCGGGCCGATCTACGGCGCCGAGGTCGGGCTGTCGATCGACCAGATCGCGCTGTTCCTCGCAGCCTTCGTGCTTGGCGGAGCGCTCTCCCAGTATCCGGCCGGCTGGTTCGCCGACCGCTACGACAGACGTTGGGTGCTGATCGCCTTGTCGGCCTTCGCGATGATCACCTGCGCCATCACCGTGGCGTTCTCGGCCTCGGGCACCGCGGCGGCCTTCCTGACGTCGGGCCTGTTCGGCTTCGCCACCTTTCCGATCTACTCGGTTTCCGCCGCGCATGCCCACGACCACGCATCCGATGAAGAACGCATCGAACTGTCTGCGGCTCTGATGTTCCTTTACGCCGTGGGCGCAATAGCCTCGCCCTGGGCGGTGTCCGAGTTGATCGAAGTCTATGGTCCGTCAGCGATGTTCGTCTTCGTGTCGCTGGCGCACGCGGTCCTGATCGTTTTCGGCATCATCAGGATGCGCGCACGGGGAACGGAAATACGGACGAACTACGTCTACGCGCCCCGAACATCTTTCCTTGTGGGGCGTCTTCTCAAGCGTAGCCGCGAGCGACGAGACCCCTAGAGCGGATTCGTGTCGACGACGGGTCCGAGTCCGCGTTCCAGCGAAGACACCGGGCGCTCGAGAGGCACCAGCATCATTGCGGCCGAAAGACCGAGAAACCCCGCCACCGCCCAGAGCAGAATGGTTTTGGCGGACATGACCGGATGCTTGTCCGAAAACATGGCATTTCTTGGGCAGGCCGGTCAGGTGTCGCGGATGACCTTCGCGAAGGCATCGAAGATCTCTGCGTTGGCCGAGATCAGCTGCCTGCTCTGCAGTGGGTTCGCGCCACGCTCGATGGCCTCCACCAGACCGCCGGCCTCGCGGACCAGCAAGACACCGGCGGCGACATCCCACAGGTTGATTCCTCTCTCCCAATAGCCGTCGAAGCGGCCCGCGGCGACATAGGCCAGGTCCAGCGCGGCCGCGCCCCAGCGACGAATCCCGGCTGTTGCGGGCGTCAGACGGGCCAGATCCTGCAGCGTTTCCGGTAGACGCCCAAGCTCACCCGCGCGAATGCCGGTCGCGAATACCGCCTCTGTCATCTTGCGGCGGTCGCTGACGCGCAGGCGCGCCTCGTTGAGCCACGCGCCCTGGCCCTTTTCCGCGACGAACATCTCGTCTTTCGAGGGATCGAACACAACAGCCGAGACGATCTCGCCCTTGTGCTCCAGGGCAATCGAGATCGACCAGTGGGGCATCCCGTGCAGGAAATTGGTGGTACCGTCCAGCGGATCGACGATCCAGCGCCGCGTTGGGTCCTTGCCCTCGACAGGCTCGGATTCCTCGCCCAGCCAACCGTAGTTGGGACGCGCTTCCATGAGCATGTCACGGATCGTCTTTTCGGCGGTGATATCCGCCCGGGTGACGAAGTCGCCTGCGCCTTTCGAGGACACCTGAAGGTTCTCGACTTCCAGAAAATCCTTACCCAGACTCCGCCCGGCCTTCCGCGCGGCCTTGATCATCACGTTGAGATTGGCGCTGCCCTGCATGGCGGTCTCCGATTGACACGAACGGCGCGTATAGGACAGGCCCGAAGTCTTGCCAAGACCGAAGCATGAAGCTGCTTGACAGACAATGTATCCGCGCAGAGCGTGACGGCACTGTAGACAAGCACCTGCGGGGATAGCGCGGGGCAAACAAGGGACGTGGAGAAAGTTTTATGGAACAAATCATTGCGCAAATCGTCGGAGGAGCTCTCGGCGGAATGGGAGGCGGCAAGGCCGTCAAATCCGCCGACATGGGAAGCGTCGGAAACCTGATCGCGGGCGCACTCGGCGGCGTCGGAGGCGGTTCTCTTCTGGGTGGCCTCATGGGCTCGGGCGCAGCCGACGCGGCTGCGGCAGCGGGCGGGCTCGATATCGCTTCGCTGGCCTCGAACCTGGTAGGCGGTGGCGTCGGCGGCCTGGTCGTTCAGGTTGTCGTCGGCATGATCCTGAAGAGGGTCAGGGGCTGACATTGCCGGGGCGGCCTCACCTCTTGAGATCGCCCCTTTGCAACTGGATCGGAATTTTTCGGGCAAGGCGCAGCAAGTGCGCCATGAAGGGCTTGGTGGTGTCGTCCGACCGTGTGGCGGCGTAAAGCCGCTTGGTAACCCCGGCTTCGGTCAAAGGACGCGTGACGTAGTCGGAATGGTAGCGCACCTCGCGAACCACCCAGTCGGGCAGGACCGCGACGCCACGGTTGGAGGCGACCAGTAGCAGGATCACCGCCGTCAATTCGACCTGACGGATGGCGCGCGGTTCGACTTTGGCGGGGGTCAGAAGCTCGGTGAAGACGTCCAGCCGCGCGCGATCCACCGGATAGGTGATCAGCAACTCGTCCCGAAAATCCTCGGCTACGACAAAATCCTTGCCGGCAAGCGGATGCTGCGCGGACGCGACGAACACCGGCTCATAATCGAAGAGCGCGGTAAAATCGACGTTGTCCAAATCCTCGGGATCGGACGAGACAACCAGGTCAACCTCCTCCCGGTCCAGCGCCGGCATTGCACCGAACGCCAGGCCGGGACGGATATCGACGTCGACCTCGGGCCAGGCCTTGCGGAATTCCTCGAGCACCGGAAACAGCCACTCGAAACAGGCGTGGCATTCGATGGCGATATGCAGACGCCCCGACTTGCCGGATCTCAGCGACGCGAAATCATCCTCCAACGCCTCGATCTCGGGCAGTACCCGTTCGGCCAGCTTCAGTAGTCTCAGTCCCGCCGCCGAAAGTTTCAGCGGCTTGGTGCGGCGCACGAACAACTCGACTCCGGCCTGATCTTCCAGCCCCTTCACCTGATGGCTGAGGGCAGATTGCGTGATGTTGAGTATGTCCGCCGCGCCTGTCAGCCCACCGGCCTCGTGGATGGCCCTGATCGTCCGAAGATGCCGGAACTCGATATGCATTATGCTGTCAGCCTCATGAAGGTGATGAGAATTATGAATTTGTCTCACATGACTGGTCGTGGGACAAGAGCAGACCGCAATGGAGTGTCCCGCATGCCCGCCCCTACGATTTCCTTCGAGTTCTTCCCGCCCAAATCCCTGGATGCCTCGTTCCAGCTTTGGGAAACGATCAACGCGCTTCAGCACCTCGACCCGTCCTTCGTGTCGGTCACCTACGGCGCGGGCGGCACGACGCGGCAACTGACGCACGAGGCGGTCGAGACCGTTCGCGCCCGGACCGGCATCGACGTCGCGGCGCACCTCACCTGCGTCGACGCGACTCGACAGGAAACGCTCGAGATCGCGGAGCGCTACAAGGCTGCAGGCGTGTCGAAGATC
>CAZRNL010000088.1:7243-9760 GCA_964601395.1 uncultured Silicimonas sp.
GATCGTCGCACTTCGCGGCGACCCGCGCCCCGGCTCGGACGGATTTCGACCCCATGCCGAAGGCTTCGCCAACTCAGTGGAATTGGTCGAGGCGCTGGCCCGCACCGGCGATTTCGAGATCACGGTCGGCGCTTACCCGGACCCGCATCCCGAGGCCTCGCACGAGGGGGCAGACGTCGAATGGCTGAAGCGCAAGATTGATGCGGGCGCCACCAGTGCGATCACTCAGTTCTTCTTCGACGTCGAAACGTTCTTCCGCTTCCGCGACCGCTGTGCTCAGGCCGGCATCGATGCGCCGATCCTGCCGGGCATTCTGCCGATCCAGTCCTGGAACGGTGTCCGAAAGTTCGCCCAGCGCTGCGGCGCCAGCATCCCAGAGAAACTGGCGCATGCTTTCGAGACCGCAGAGCGCGATGGACGCTCCGACCTGCTGGCGTTGACCCAATGCACGACGCTCTGCACACGGCTTCTGGAAGAAGGTGCCGGTCATCTTCACTTCTACACGCTGAACCGCCCGGACCTGACCCGCGATGTCGTCCACGCGCTTGGCCTTGCCCCGGCGGCAGCCCTGGAAAAAGTCGCCTGACCGGCATCGCCCACTTGTTCGTCAAGTCCCGCTCCCTCATGGTCCACAGGATCATCGGGAGCGTTCCATGGATAGAACATACGGCACAGTCGACCGGAACACACTGACGTCACTGTCGGGGCTCGAGGTTCTGCGCGGCATAATGTCGGGCGAGATCCCGGCTCCTCCGATGGCCCGGCACATGGGTCTGACATTGGCCGAGGCGGACAAGGGGCGCGTCGTCTTTGAAGGCGCCCCGACAGAGGCTCATGGCAATCCGATGGGGACGACCCACGGCGGCTGGTTCGGAACCATTCTCGATTCGGCCCTCGGGTGCGTCGTCATGAGCTGTCTGCCAGCCGGTTCTGTCTACACCACGCTGGAGTACAAGGTGAACCTGATCCGAGGCATCCCTTCCGGCACCAAGGTGCGCGCGATCGCCTCGGCGGGGCATGTGGGACGCTCGACCGGTGTGGCGTCGGCCGAACTGATCGGCGCCGAAGACGGTAAACTCTATGCTCAAGCCTCGACCACGTGTCTGGTGATGCAAATCGGCTCGGGCGAGTGAAACGTGGGACCGACGCGAACAGGATCTCCAACGTTTACTCGCGCGGCGCGGCAACCCTGTTTCGTCGGGCTTGCCCGATGGCATTCCGCTCCATGATCCGTACGATCATTCCGCCGCGACGGACTGCTGAAACTCCCGGACCCGTGGAGAACGGCCAATAGCGCTGGGGTGCAGGGCCTCAGACATGTCGCGACCGTAGACACGTTTCCGGCGGGCCAGGAAAAACTTGCCCCAGCCCCGGATTGTGCCGACCGACGCAGCGCCGGGATCGGTTGGAAACCGGCTGCGCCAACCTTGCGGCAGTTGCAGGTCGCATTGTTCAATCCTGTCCAGCATCCAGACCAGCGGAATATTGGCCAGAGGACGGGCTGGGTCGTATCCTGACAACTGGCCGCCGACATCGCCGTGACTGCCTGGAAACCAGACCTGCTCGACCACACCCGAATGGCCCGGCGGACATTCCCAAAGGACCGGCGCGAACGCCTCGCGGTTCTCATCGAGCGCCAGCGCGTGAAACCCGTGCCGGACGTTGGGCGCCAGTTCGTGGTTGTGGAAAGCGTGCTTGACCTCTTCCCATTTCCAGACAAAGGGCGCGCGAAAGCCCAGCGACTTCACCGTGTCGAAAACGCCGATCATCTCGATTGGGACGTCCTTGTGGCAATACCTCTCCGAAAACTCGCCCGCCACCTTGGGGTCCATTTCGAAGCGGTAATGTCGATACGCTTCGCGCACCATCCGCTCGGTGGCGCAATCCATCTTCACCAGTCCGACGTGATGGATCACGCCTGCCAGCGAGCGCACTGCATAGGCACCCCGCGAGTACCCGATCAGGAAGATCCTGTCGCCGGGCCTGTAGCGGCTGGCGAGCCAGCCATAGACGCGCTGGATCTGCCGGTTGATGCCCCGGCCCTCGATGATGTCCATCGTCTTGGACCAGTCGGACCACTGGGTTCCCGCCTCGTAGAGAATTCCGATGTGCTGGGACGCCGACGCCTCGGCCAATAGTTTGTAGATCAGCCCGACGTTGGTCTCGTCACCTTCATCGAGCGTCGACATGGTGCCATCAAGAAGGATCACGTGATCGACGCGTTCGCGTGTGTGCTGCTGTACCGACCGCTCAGTCCGGCGGAAGAAACCCAGTAGCCCTTTTATCCGATCTCCAAGACTCATGACGCGGTACCGCTACAAGCTCCCCTCCATCACAATTAAGGCACGTGTGCCCGATCTGCGACGGTTCCTTCAAATGCTCGCGAAAAAGTCAGGCGCCTTTGAGGCGACGGCAGGGAATTACTCTGCCGCCATCCTGTCTGCGTGCAGCGCGGACCAGACCCGCTCGGGAGTGAACGGCATCTGCACCTCGCTGCCGCCCGCCGTGGTGACAGCG
>CAZRNL010000089.1:0-9683 GCA_964601395.1 uncultured Silicimonas sp.
ATTGGCCGCGAAGGCGCCGAAGACGATCGAGAAAGTGAAGATCGCGATCCCGAAGTTATAGATCTCATGGATCGCCTGGGGCGAGTTGCCACGCGGAATCTTCGCGTCGGGGCAGACAAGGAAGTTGGCTCCCTGCCGGATCGGCTGGGTCCAGTCGGGGCAGACGATCTGGTGTTTCGTCCACTCCAGTGCCTGGTCCAGCGCGATCACGAAGAACAGGAAGAAAACGATGTCGGGCACGCCGCGCACCATCGAGGTGTAGGCTTTCCCCAGAAGCGATAGCGGCAGAAAAGACGATCTGGATGCCATGGCCCCCGCGAAGCCGAAGGCCAGAGAAACAGGCGCGGTTATCGCAAGCAGAAGCAGCACGGTGCCGAAACTGACATAAAGGTTCATATGGACGCCTGAAGTGAAGTAACAGGCGAACCACTGGAACGCGGCCAGTGTCTGGGGTTCTGTGCAGAAGGAGAACATGAGAAAGAGGGCGGCAGGAAACCCGCCGCCCTGTCAAGTGCTTAGTAGGTCGCTGTGTCCTCGCCGAACCACTTTTTCAGCAGTTCGTTCAAGGTGCCGTCTTCCTTCATCGAGGTGATGGCGGCATCGAACTTGGCTTTCAGCTCGGTGTCGGTTTCCCGAAGACCCATGCCGACGCCTCCACCAAGCGGAACCGGCTCACCGACCAGCTTCAAGTCGCCGCCGGACTCGTTTGCCAGGGGCAGCAGAAAATCGGCGTCGGCGAAGACCGCGTCGGCCTCGCCGTTGCGAACGGCCGCGATGGTTTCATCCGGTGTCGCGAACTCCAAGAGCGTCGCGCCCGTTTCGGCCACATAGCCCGACTGGATGGTGTTGGTCTGTGCAGCGATGACGCCTCCCTCGAGGTTCGCGTCCTCCGACAGGGCCATGTAGCGGGACGCGGTCGGCGGGTAGTAGTCCTGCGTGAAGTCGATAACCGCGTCGCGCTCGTCGGTGATCGACATGCCGGCGATGATCGTGTCGTAGTTGCCCGACGTCAGGTTCGGAATGATCGAATCCCAATCGTTCGTGACCCATTCGCAGTTCAGTTCGGCGCGTTTGCACAACTCGTCGCCAAGTTCACGCTCAAAACCGTCGACCTCGCCGGCCTCGTTGATGAAATTATATGGAGGATAGGCCCCTTCGGTGCCCATCCGTACGACACTGTGGCTTGCCGCGAAAACGGCACCCGCAGTGAGCGCCACGGCTGCCGTGGCAAAAAGGATTGATTTCATAGTTGTCTCCCAGTCTTGTTCTTGTTGGCGCGTCGAAGCGCCGAGTGGGAGGACAATTTCCGAATCTTTGTCCAAATGACAAGAGATCCCTTGCGTCAGGGCGCCGATTCGCAGGGCAAATGCCGTTTCATCAGGCAACCGCGGACAAAAACTGGCGGAGGCGCTCGGATTTGGGCTGACCGAAGAGGATGTCCGGCGCGCCCTCTTCCTCGATCAGTCCCTGGTGCAGGAAGACGACGTGATCGCTGACGTCGCGGGCAAGAGACATGTCGTGGGTGACTATGATCATGGTCCTGCCTTCGCCAGCCAGCGCCTTGATCACCCGGATCACTTCCTGTTCCAGTTCCGGGTCAAGCGCGGAGGTGGGTTCGTCGAAGAGAAGCGCGCGCGGCTCCATGCAGAGCGCGCGGGCAATCGCGGCGCGTTGCTGCTGCCCGCCCGACAACTGCGCAGGCCAGACATCGCACTTGTCGCCGATACCCACCTTGTCCAGATACTCCCGCGCTTTCGCTTCGACCTCGGCCCGGTCGCGTTTCAGGACGGTGACGGGCGCTTCCATGACGTTCTGAAGAACGGTCATGTGGGACCAGAGGTTGAATTGCTGGAATACCATCGAGAGGTTGGTGCGAATGCGCGTCACCTGCGCGCGGTCGGCGGGATGGCGTTGCGCGCCAGTCCCTGTCCAGCGAACCGCCTCGCCTTCGAACAGGATGTCGCCCTGTTGGCTGTCCTCAAGAAGGTTGGCGCATCTCAGAAGCGTCGATTTGCCCGAACCGGACGACCCGATCAATGAGACCACGTGACCCCGAGGTGCGGTCAGGCTGATGCCCTTAAGCACTTCCAATGCGCCGTAGCTTTTGTGCAGGTCGCGGATCTGGATGACGTGGTCGGTGTCGGACAAACGGCGTGCTTTCCTCGAATTCTGGCGAGTAAGGCTTGTATTGGCGCGATTTGCAACGCCTCAAACGGCGGGAATGTCCTGCGACGGGATCACCGGTACGGGTACCGCAAGATATGCGGCAGACGGGATACGGACGAAGCCGTTGACGTGAAGCGCGGTCAGGGTGCTTTTCGGAGTGGTTGCGAGGGCGTCGTCGACCGCCGCGAGGATTGCCTCGGCGTCCGCATTCCTGGCCGCGATGAGCGGCAGGCCGGGCGTGGGCCGGGTCGGCTGCAGGATGCGCAATTCCGATGATATTTCAGGCAGGTAGGTCTCGACAAGCCGCCAGGTCTCGGCGTCGATAGCAGCGATGTCGGCGCGACCTTCCGCGACGGCGAGGGCGCTGTCCCGGTGCGCGCCGGTGTGAAGTTTGCGGGTAAAGCAAAAGCCGTGAAGAGCCGCCTCGTTCTGGGCGGCGGCCCAGCCGGATTCGCTGTCGAGACCATTGTAGGCCAAGGTCTTGCCGGCGAAATCGGGAAGCGTCCCGACGGCGTTTCGGTGGACCACGAGGTTGGAGTAATAATGGCCCGGTGGCGCACCGGAAAGGGCGTGATCAAGTGCGCCGAGCAGGGTGACCTTGCCGTGAAGCCGCGTGCGGTAGGGCATTCCGCACGTCTGGCCAAGGCAAAGCGCAGGACTTTGCCAATGATCCCAGAGACTTCCTCCGCGCGTCAGTGAATCGGGCGCCGCCACCTGCCTGGCACGCAGCGCATCGCGCAGATGTTTCCAGAATATGTCCCAGTGGTCGCTCTGGCCTGCCCAGTCGTACATCGAAAGCGTGGCGATCATGCTTTCTTTTCAATGCGTTGCCGGGCCAGCGCGCTGTCGCGGTCATTGATGCCCAGCATTGGGGCGACAAGACGCATAAGGGCGTCTTCCTCGTGGTCGCGAACGCCATCGGCGAGGACGATTTCCCAGAGCGATTCAACCACTCCGACGCGATCTTCGTAAGGTACGGCGTCCTTGATCGCTCGGGTGAAGCGCACTGTGTCCGGGGCTTCGTGCTCCATCTGCTCGGCCTCGGCGCGAAGCTTCGTGACCTCGAACGGTCCGAGATCGTAGCGATTTCTCAGTACGTTATCGATTCGGTCTATTTCCTCGCGAGCATAATCGCCGTCGGTCCGGGCGATGCGGACAAGAAGGGCTGCAAGGGCAAGGCGGGCATCGTCCCCGGTCAGAGGATCGGGCTCGGGGGCGGTGAGGCGGCGGAGCAGAGCATCAAACATGAGGGGGATATAAGTCGCTTTTGCGGAAGGGAAAAGGCATAGCGGCATCGGGATCGCATCGTCTCGCTGCGTCAAGACATGTTCGGAACCGGCTGACCGGTTGTCGGTGAGAGCGCTGGAGAGCCATCCGGCCGAGACCAAGTGTTGCCCGCCGGGCGGCGTGCTCATCTCACCTGGTCGATCAGGTCACGGCCCGACGCGAAGCGGTTCACGTTCTCGGCAATCGCCGCGCGACGGCGCGCGATCGTGCCTTCGGTCCAGCCCGACATGTGCGGTGTCATCGTCACGTTCGGCAAAAGGTGAAATGGCTGGTTGGCAGGCAAGGGGTCAGGGGCGTCGGCGGTAGGATAAACATACCAGGTATCCAGTATCGCGCCTCCGATCCGGTTCTGGGACAGGGACGTGTAGAGCGCGTCCTCGTCGATGACAGCGCCACGTCCGACGTTCATCACAATCGCATGAGGCTGCATCGCGGCAAGTTCGGCCGATCCGATCAGGCCGCGCGTGCTGTCGGTCAGGGGCAGCGTGCAGATCACGATGTCCACGAGGCCGAGCATCCGGTGCAGATCGTCGAGACCGTAGACCGCGACGGGACCGGGATCGCTGACCGGCGACCTGTTCACGACATGGACAGCCATGCCGAATGCGGCGGCCCGAGCCGCGATAGCCTTGCCGATATGTCCGAAGCCCAGAACTCCGATGCTTTGCGCGCCAAGTTCGGTGCGCAGGCCGCTCGGGCCTCCGGCCCAGTAGTGCCAGTCGCCGCGGCGCAGTTGCGCATCGGCTTCTGCCAGCGGGACATGGCGGGCCAGGAGTGCGGCCATCACGTATTCGGCAATTGCGACTTCATGCCCGAAGCAGTTGCACAAGGCGCAGCCTTCGGGGAGCGCGGCCCTGTCGATGCCATCGTAACCGGCGCCCGGAACCTGATAGAGCCGCGCGGACAGGGCAGGGTGCGACGGCCCCAACCTTGCCCCGATGACGACATCGGCGGCTTGCAGGGCTGAGGTTTCGCCTTCGCCCTCCAGCGTGTCGGACACAACCGTGATGTCGTGTTGCGCGTCGAGCAGGTCGGCAAAGCCCGGCACGAAGGTCGAGGCGTTGGCGCCATGGAAAACGATCTTCATCACTACAGCACCGAGATCATGCCGCCATCGGCATAGATGATCTGGCCGCACACGTAGTTCGAAGCGTCCGAAGCCAGATAGATGGCCGTCCCCGCCAGTTCCTCGGGCTTGCCCCAGCGGCGCATCGGCGTGCGCGCCTTCACCCAGGCGTCGAAATCGGGGTTGCTCAGCAGCGCCTCGTTCATGTCGGTGATCATGTAGCCCGGTCCTATGGCATTGGACTGAATGCCTTTTTCACCCCATTCGGCGGCCATCGCCTTGGTCAGCATCTTGATGCCGCCCTTGGCCACCGTGTAGGGCGCGACCGTGGCGCGGGCCAGTTCCGAGGTCAGCGAGCCGATGTTGATGATCTTGCCGCGGCCACGTTGGGCCATCCGCCGGGCAGCTTCCCGGCCCACGACGAAGGCCGAGGTCAGGTTGGTGTCGATGACCCGGCTCCAATCCGCAGTGTCCAGCTCCAGCATCGGCTTGCGGAACTGGATCCCGGCGTTGTTGATCAGGATGTCGATCTCGATCCCGTCCGCATCGAACGTTTCGAACGCCGCAAGGATCGCGGCTTCGTCGGTCACGTCGAAGGCCGAGGTCAGGACGTCGTGGCCCGCGGCCCGCATGTCGTGCGCGGCTTGCTCCAGGCGCGCTTGGTCGACGCCGTTCAGGACAACGCGCGCGCCTGCCGCCGCCAGCCCCTCGGCGAAGGCCCGGCCAAGGCCGCGCGAAGATCCGGTAACGAGGGCGGTCTTGCCCGTGAGATCGAAGAGGGACAACGACATCAGGAAGCCTCCGAGACGCGCACGGTCAGGTCGGACCGGTCAAAGAATTGCGGGACGAGTTCGGTGCCAAGGCCGACCCCTTCGAGCGGGTAGATGTATCCGCCCTCGATCCGCGGCACCTCGGTCACGAGTTCGCGGTACCAGCCCTTGTAGAAGGCGCGCACGGATTCCTGGATCAGCGTGTTGGGCTGGCTGAACGACATGTGGATCGCGGCGATGAAACCGACAGGTCCGATGCAGTCGTGCGGTGCGAAAGGCCGGTGATAGGTGTCCGCCATGGCGGCGATCTTGCGGCCTTCGGTCAGTCCGCCGGTCCAGCAGAGATCGGCCATCACCACATGCGCCGCGTCGCGGTCGAGGTACTCCTTGTAGGCGAAGCGTGACCCCAGGGTTTCGGATGCGCAGGTCCATACATGGGTCGAGCGCGCGAATTCGGCCAGCGCCTGCGGCGAGTTCATCCGGATCGGATCCTCGAACCAGCGCGGCTCGAAGGGTTCGAGGGCGCGGGCGATCTCTTTCGCGGTCGGAAGGTTCCAGAGCGAATGCAGCTCGACCATGATATCCATCTTGTCGCCGACGGCCTTGCGGATCAGCTCAAAGGGCCGGACCGCGGTCTTCATCTGTTCGGCGGTGATGAACTGGCCCTTGTTCTCGATCGCGGCAGGGTCGAAAGGCCAGATCTTCATGGCGTTGATGCCGTTGTCCAGAAGGTCTTCGGCGAGGTCGTCCGCGTGGTTCATGAAGCCGTCCAGATCCTCGTACGGCGACGGCTCGGCATCGAGGTTCCAGGTGTCGACGGGCCTGATCTGGTTGGTGCGCACGTAGCGGGTTCCGGCGCAGGTGTTGTAGGTGCGGACGCGGTCCCAGCTTTGTCCGCCCAGCATCGTGTGCACCGGCTGGCCGCAGACCTTGCCGAAAATGTCCCAGAGCGCGATGTCGATGGCGGACGCGGCACGATATTCGACACCGGTCGAGGCCTGGGCGTTGGGGAGCGAGACCATTTCCTTGTTCAGCAGTTCGATGCACAGCGGATCCTGCCCAAGAAGCCGGATCGCCAATGTATTGTGGATGTGCGCCTCGACCGCTTCGGCGCCGTAGAAGGTTTCCCCCAGTCCCGTGATGCCTTCGTCGGTCTCCACATGAACCCAGAGAACGTTGGCAAATTCCTCGACCCGGTAGGTGCGCAGGGCGGTGATCTTCATTCTTCTTCCATCCTGTATTTAGCCTGTTTCAGACGCGCGCGACGCGGACACGGCCTGGCGGTTCGATGCCCCGAAATTGACCGGCGACTCAGATTTCTCTGTGCATTGGTATGCAAGAATGATAAATATTGACAACTGAAAAGTGACTAATGGTGCACACTAGTGAACAAAGCTATCATACAGGATGATACAAAAGTGGACTCGCCGGGTCTCGTCGATCAAACCATCGCGGGTATCCGGCATTTCATCCAGGATCGGCAACTGAAGCCTGGCGATACGCTGCCCAGCGAGAACGCGATTGCCCTGCAGCTTGGAGTGTCGCGCACGGTCGCGCGCGAAGCTTTTCGCGCACTCGCAGCCTTGCGGATCATCGAGGTCGGCAACGGGCGCAAGGCGCGGGTCGCCGCACCGGATGCCGATGCCTTCAGCATGATCCTCGACCATACCGTTTACACCAAGCAGCTATCGGTTCAGCAGGTGCTGGACGTGCGACGCACGCTTGAATTCCGGACCGTCGGTCTTGCCGCGCTGCGCCGGAGCGACGCCGAGGCAAGCGAGATACTCGATATTGTCGCGCGGATGTTCGAGGCGATCGACGATCCGGACACCCTGATGGAACTGGACATCCGGTTTCACGAGGTCATCGCCAAGGCGTCGGGCAATCCGCTTTACGCGATCATCGTCAACTCCTTCAGAGTGATCACCCGGCAGACCTGGCATATCGGCTGGCGCAGCCGCGCCACGCACGAAAACCGGCTTCAGAACATTCGCTGCCACGAAAGGATCGCAAAAGCGATCCACGTGCAGGACACGAAGAAGGCGGAAGCCGCAATCGCGGAACACTTCGATTCCGCCGTCTCGGTGCTTTTGCGCGCCGGAATTACCTGATCGGGGTCGACAGGTTTGATGGCTTGAACAGTGGGCTCCCAAGCGTCTTGGAAGTCATTGCGCCCGCGCCGGCAGAAGTTTTCCGACGCAGTCGCCGAACCCGACGCGGAACCCAGAGCCGCGGGCCGCGCCACGCAAGGTCAGCGTATCGCCGTCCTCGATGAAGCTGCGGGTCTCGCCGGTCTCCAGCGTCAAGGGCTCCTTGCCGCCCCAGGAGAGTTCCAGAAGCGAGCCACGGTTACCCTTCTCGGGGCCGGAAATTGTGCCCGACCCCAGAAGGTCACCCACCCTCATGGGACAGCCGCAACTGGTGTGGTGCGCCAATTGCTGGGCGGCGGAGTAATACATCTCGTTGTAGTTCGTGCGTGTTATCACCGTCTCGCGCCCGCCGTCGGGGGCGAGCCCGACCTCGAGAGCAATGTCGTAGAGCATCGGGCCGGGTTCCGCGAGATAGGGCAAAAGCGGCTCCGCCCGCGCGGGTGTCGAGGTGCGGAACGGCGCAAGGGCGGCGGCGGTCACGATCCAGGGGCTGATCGAGGTGGCCGTCGCCTTCGACTGGAACGGACCCAGCGGCTGGTATTCCCATGCCTGGATATCGCGCGCTGACCAGTCATTCAGAAGCACATAGCCGAAGATGTTCTCGAAGGCCTGGCCCACGTCGACGGGTCCTGACGAGGGCTGCCCGACGATGGCGCCCAACTCAAGCTCGATGTCGAAGCGCCGCGAGGGGCCGAAGCGTGGAGCGTCGTCGTCAAGCCCCTTGAGCTGGCCGCAGGGCCGCGTGACCGGTGTGCCGGACACGACGACCGACGAGGCGCGTCCGTTGTAGCCGATGGGAATGTGCAGCCAGTTCGGCGGCAGCGCGTTCTCGGCCCCTCGGAACATGGTGCCGACATTCGTGGCGTGGTGCCGGCTGGAGTAGAAATCGGTGTACTCGCTCACCGCGAAGGGCATGTGGAGGCGCGCGTCAGACTGCGCGACGAGGTGCGGCTTCAGACGGACCTCGGTACCGGAGCCTTCGTTCAAAAGGTCGGTCAGCGCCGCACGCAAGCCTGCCCAGGCCGTGGGGCCGAGCGCCATGAAGGCGTTCCAGCTTCCGGTTTTCAGGCTGCCGTCGAACCTGAGGATGTCCGCATCCTCGAGCGCCGAGAGATCCAGGATCTCGGTCCCGATGGCCACCCCGCAGCGCGCCGCGCCGCCCCCGGTCGAGAAGGTGCCGTAGGGCAGGTTGTTGAGAGGGAAATCGCAGTCGGGCGCATTGGCGCTATCGACCCAGGAGCGGATCAGGTCGGTCATCGGGGTCTCCTGCAGGGCGCGTCGGCTTTCGGAAAGGTCAGTCCGGGGATCGACTCGTAGCCTTCGAAAAGTCGGGGAAAGCGCTGGATTTCACTGTCCCAGTTTTCCTTGCCACGCTCGGCGACCATGGCGCGCGCCGTGTCGGACATGAAGATCTGGGGTGCTCCGAAAGCGGATGCGCCGAGTACCCGCACCGCATGGCAATGGGTCAGCACGATATGGCTGATCGGCTTGTCGGTGACTTCGCGGACCTTCTCGATCACCTTGTTGGCCAGACGCGGGGTGGCCTGCGCCTCCGTGATCGTCGCGCTGTCGTCGCCGATGATGGCGCCCGAGTTCGGGTCTCCCTCGGCGGTACAGGCCCAGAGGCTCTCTCCGATCTTGGTGAAGGACACCCGTTTCTCGCCCGTGTCGCCCTGGGATGCGAATGCTTTCGCCATCTTCCGTCCTCCGTTTTTGGTGCCGGCGCCTGTTGGCGGCGCGACCGTGTGCTTGCGGGCGCAGGGTGCGTCGGTATCAAGCTGCGGCGGCGAAGATCGCGTCAAGTGCTGCCGGGGTCGTGCCGACAGATAGTCGGAATGAGAGCAACAATATTGAGACCCAAGGTTCAAGTAATGAAGCACTTGTGCAGGCGTCTGCTTTCTTCAACGCAATGCGCCGTGAGCGCCCCGGGCCGAACTTCCCGAGAAGCCGGTGAATACGTCATTCGGAGCCGTGCCTTTTCAGTTCGTCATCGTCTTCGCACATCGGATCCGTCGGATCACAATCCCCACCGCTCTCTGCCTGCGAAGGCGACCCCTCGGCTGGTTGTGCTACATTTCCCTCGCCATCTTCCCCCACAGAGTTGACGATATTCACCAGCGTCATCAGGGCCCTGATTTTGTCGGCGAGGCTTAGCGCGCCGACGCCGACCGCGCCGACGACCTTGTCGCCTTGCGGGTTGCAGGCAGGGCCCGAGGCGCACTCCGCGGCCGCCAGCCCACTCGG
>CAZRNL010000090.1:0-9680 GCA_964601395.1 uncultured Silicimonas sp.
TGAGTGCCCATGCCGCCACGGCTCAACCAGTGAGGCCCTGCCAGATGAGCCTGAGCGAGATCAGTACGAGGATCACATCGAGCGCGCGTTTGAACCCGTGATCCGTGATCCGGTTCAACACCAGCCGCCCGGCGAGCGTGCCCGCAAGCCCCGCCGCGATGAGTGCCAGGATCACGAATGCCCATGTTCCGTAGGCGAAGCCCAGAAGGCCGAATATCACAACCTTCAGCCCATGCTGCACGGTCATCAGCGCCGCATGGGTGGCCACATGGTCGTGACGCGGCAAGGCGAAGGACTTGGTATAGTTGGCGACAAACAGTCCAGTCGCACCGAAGAACATGGTCAGGAAACTCGACACCGCCCCGGTGAGCCACGACCAGTGTGACAGCCATTTGGGCGGCTTGGCGAAAACGGAGTATATCACGAATGCTCCAACCCCGATTTGCACCACGGCGGGCGGCAGCTCGACCACGACCGCCCCGCCCATGGCCGACCCCGCCACCGATCCGATCAGGAAGCCGGGCACCACAGCCGCCCAATGGATATTGCGCCAAAGCACGATCGCGCGCCCGCCGTTCGAGCCGAGTTGCACCACGCCATGCACGGCGATCAGGGCGGCGGGCGGCACGAGGCTTGCCATGATCGCGAGCAGAAGCCCCCCTCCGCCGATGCCGAGCGCGACCGTGATGAGCGAGGCCAGGAAGCTCGTGGCCATCAGCACCCAGAAGGCGAAGGCCGAAAGCCCCTCGGGCAGGTTCGGCAGAAACTCCATCATCGTTGTCGCTCCGACCTCGACAGCGGCAAGCTCGTCCAGGGTTCGCGGGCAACGCCCGCCCCGATGCCGATGGCGTGTCGATGATGCAAGGGGGCCTGCCCCTGCCCGGCTGGCTCGATCCTACCTGCGAACTTCGGGGTTTATCATGTGGATGGGCGCCCCCGCCGCGAAGGCGTTGATCTGCTCGTAGATATCGGCGAATTGAAGTCCAGTTCATCCTCGGTGACATAGCCGATATGGGGCGTCGCGATGACGTTGGGGTGCAGGACCAGGGGGTCGACGGGCGGCGTCATCGGCTCGCGGTCGAAGACGTCGAGCGCGAGGCGGCCGGGGCGCCCCGCGTCCAGGGCGGCCTCCAGCGCGCCGGGCTCGACGAGGCCCGAGCGGGAGGTGTTGATGAAGCCGGCCGAGGGTTTCATGGCCACGAGATCGTCGCGCGTGATGATACCCCGCGTCTCGGGTTTCAGCCGGACGTGAACGGACACGAAATCGCTCTCGGCGAAAAACGCCGCGCGGCTGGCTGGCGGCCAGGGGTTCGCCGTCGTCCGCGGCGCGGGCGCGGCCCGCATCTGAGGCCCACCAGACGACCTCCATCCCGAAGGCGCGGGCCTAGCCCGCCACCTGCTTGGCGATCCGGCCGTAGCCGTAGAGCCCCAGCCTGCGTCCGCGCAGCGTCTGGCCCGGCGCGAGCTGCCAATGCCCCGCTTGCAGCGCGGCCATCTGCTGCGGGATCTGCCGCGCCGTGGCGAGGATCAGGGCGAAGGTCAGTTCGGCCGCCGCGATCGACGGCGTGTCGGCATGCATGTTGGAACAGAGCAGCACCCCGTTCGCCGTGCAGGCGGACAGGTCGACGTGGGGATAGACGCTGCGCTGGCTGACAAGGCGCAGGTTCGGGAGGCGTTCGAGCAGGGGCGCGGTGATCGCCGTGCGTTCGCGGAACAGGACCAGCGCTTCGGCGGGGGCAAGCCGGGCTGCCAGCGTCTCAACGTCGTCGGTGTGGTCGGTCCAGACCGTCACCTCGTGCCCGTCGAGCAGGCGGAAGCTTGGAAGACTGCGCAGCGTGTCGAACCAGTCGTCGAGGATATGAACCTTCATGGGCTTTCGATCCTTTCGCGGAAAAGCAGGTGGGGCATCGACAGCAGGCGCCGCGCGTCAGACTTCATTCCCCTGACCCTGTGTCCCTGTCGCCTTTCTGTCGCTCCTGCAGGCGCATCAGGCGCGCCACAATGGGCGCGCCCGAGATGACCAGCAAGACCCGCGTCAGGTGATGCACTATGACGTAGCCCAGGTCGGCGCCGACAACGATCGCGAGCACCGTCATCTCGGCCTGCCCGCCCGGTGCAAAGGCGATGAAGCCGTCCACCGCGGGGGCAAGGCCCAGCAGCACCACCGCCTCGGTGAAAAGCGCGGCCAGCGCCGCCAGCATCAGCACGAAGATCACGCCTGCGGATACATCGCGCCGGATCTCGTGCATGGTCACACCGACATAGCCAACGCCGATGCCGATGCCGATCATGAACTGCGCCACAAGGATCGCCTCGGCCGGGGGGCGGTAGTGGATGACCCCGGTCAGAGACAACACGCCGGTCAGGATCATCGGCCCCAGGATCGAGGCCCCGAATAGGCCGATCCGTTCGCCGCCTTTCCAGCCGATCAGCGCCGCGGCGGCCATGATCGCCATTTCGTGGAGCGGCAGGTCTGCCACGGGCGCGCCGATGGGGTTGTCCAGCGTCACCCCGAAGCCCAGCGTCAGGATCAGCGGCGCGACCGTTACGAGGATCAGCATCCGGGTCGTGTGGATCAGGCTGAGCGCCCGCACGTCGCCGCCCGCCTCTTTCCCGAAGATCACCATGTCCTGCAGCCCGCCCGGCATCGCGGCATACCAGCTGGTCGCCCAGTCAAATTTGTAGACCCTGCGAAAAAACGGCACCCCCACCAGCCCGATCACCGCGATATAGAAGGGGATCAGCGCGACCGAGGCCGCCATCTGCGGTACCCGCGCCACCACCTCGGGCGTGAGTGACGCGCCCACCGCCACGCCGAGGATCGTCCGTGCCGCGACCGAGGCCTGCCCCAACCCCCTCAGCGGCGCCCCCGCCAGCGCCGCGACGAGGCAAGCGAAGAGCGGCCCGAACAGGAATGGCAACGGAAGCGACAGCACCCAGAACGCGCCGGTTCCCAGCACCGCCAGGCCCAGCGTCAGGGCGCGACGTTGCGGAGCGGTCGGCGGTGTCGTGAACATGGGGCCTGGTCTCCAAGGTCTTGCCTATGTACGGGGGCTGACCCGCGACATCGTCGGCACCCTCTTTTTCGTCACATCGCCCGTAAATCATGCGTGTCCCGGCGTCCGACAGGCGGGTGCGGAAGTTCAAGTCCGCATCGGGCCGGAGCCTTGGGTCATGTCTCAGCCCTCCATCAGGTGAGACGGAACGAAGATCTCGCCCCGCGCGATCATGCGGGCGGTGCGGACGACGCCGGCGGAATGGAACTCGAAATCGTCGCCTTGCCAGGTGAAATTCACGAGGACATCCATGACGCCCATCGGGTGTTCGATGCGGATCGTCGCCGGTGATCCCGCGACCGGAGCGGCGATGCCCGGCGCCACAGTCCCCGGCGCAATGGCGCAGGCGGCAAGGCATTGCGAGCCCGTGACCGCAAGCGAGGAATGCGTGTCCCAAGGCATGAAGTAGCGGACCGCAAAATGCGCGCCCTCCGCCCTTGCGGGCGCGATCAGGCCGATCTTGGGAGTGACGGATCTGGTAACGTCTCCGAGGCCCATCCTCTCCCCGGCCTTCAGGCGGATCGGTTCCATCCTCTCGAACAGACCCCTGTTGTCGTTGAGCGCCTGTTCGGTCTCGTGGCCAGTCACCCCGAAATCCCCGGCCCGCGCGATCATCATCGGCATGGCGACATCGACGCCGGAGACCTGAACGCCGTCGATCACTTCGATCCGGTTGCCGGTGGGAAACATCTTGCCCGTGCGCGAGCCGACGACATCGAGGAAATTCAGCGCGACGGGCGCCGCCGTGCCGGGCACGCCCGCGATCCCGTTGTCGCCGGCATAGAGAACGCGCCCGCCCGGCGTCTGCACCAGCGCCTCGACCAAGGTGCCGGTGTTGACTGCGGCGCGGATGCGGACGGGCGTGACATCGCCCGCCGCCGGCTCGGGGGGCGCGGTCAGGGCCGCGGGATCGGGCGGGGGCGCCCATCGCTGTCCAGCGCGACGAAGGTGAAGCTCGCGCAAGTCACCTTGTGCGTCGTGTCGCTGTCCCGCGACCGCCGCCAGGCTTGAACGTGGATCTCCATCGAGGTGCGGCCAAGCTTGGTGCAGGTTGCGTAAAGCGAAACCTCGTCGCCGACCTTGACGGGACGGTGGAACACCATTCGGTCCACCGAGACAGTGGCGCTGCGGCCCCGGGCGGTGAGGGCCGCAAGGTTTCCCGCGGCCAGATCCATCTGGCTCATCAGCCAGCCTCCGAAGATGTCACCCGCGGGGTTGGTGTCCGCGGGCATCGCGATTGTGCGGATCGCGGGCGCGCCCGTGGGAATGACCTCCGGCTCAGACGACATGGAAGCACGCGGACGCCGGGGTGCGGGTGAAGTATGGCCCGCGCGAGGTGCCGCCGCGCATGAAGTGGAACGGGATTGCCACCTGTTTCATCGGCAGGCTCCTTCGATCCGGTCGTGCGTGGTGCACAGCGGGCACACGGCGCGCGGGCTCATGTCAGAGGCCAGGGCAGGTCGATATATTCCTGCAGCAGCCCGGGCGGGAAATCGCGGCCCAGCGATCCGGCCAGCACGCAAATCAGCGTGATCGCCGAGGCCGTCAGGACCAGCGTTCGGGCCCAACTGACCTGCGCCCTGATCCGGAAGAAAGTCAGCATGAAGATCGCCAGCGCGATGATGAACCCGAAGAGCGCCGACAGCGCCAGCAGCCCCGCGAACCAGCCCAAGGTCGCCCACAGCCCATGCGGGGCCTCGGCATCCTCGCCGCCCTGTTCGTTGTCGGCGAAGATCGCATCGCCCTCGGCCGAGCGCCGCATCCGCAGCAAGAGCAGGGCACAGCCGACCAGCGTGACGATCCCCACGCTCAGCGGGAACACCTTGTCGCCGGCAAAGCCGATCGTCGTGGCATTCCAGACCGACGCCGCCACATAGATCGTGATCGCAAACATGAAGATCACCGGCGCGCGCTTGGCCCCGGTCTGCGCCAAGTCGTTGCCATAGACGTGCTTGCCCTGCTTCAACCCGATCCAGATCGAGACCGCGGTCAGCACGAGGATGGCGATGACCAACGGCGTGGCGACGTAATCCAGAACGCCCTCGGCCCCGCCCTGACGCATCCGCGAGCTCGCGATCTGATAGAATTGGCTGGCATAGGCCTCGGCCTGCGACGACAGCACGAAGCCGATCAAAAACGCGGCGCGCGAAAAGTCGAACCGTCGCAGAAAAATGCCGATCAGCCCGATCGCCACCAGCGCCACGAGGTCGCCCAGGGACTGCCGAGCCTGAAAGGCGGCAAAGGCGATCATCATGAAGAGAAAAGGCGCGAGCAGCGTGAAGCGGATGGTGGTCAGCCTCGCGATCGGGTTGGCAAGGAGGATGCAAAGACCCGCACCTACGACATTGGCCAGCGCCAGCGACCACACGATGGTATAGGTGATGTCAAGATTGTTGCGCACCATGTGCGGACCGGCCTCATAGCCCAGCAGCGCCAGCCCGCCGATGAACACCGCCATCGAGGCCGAACCCGGGATGCCGAAGACCAGAGTCGGCACCAGGCCGCCGCCCTCCTTGGCGTTGTTCGAGCTCTCCGGCCCGATCACGCCGCGAATGTCGCCCTTGCCGAACTGCGACTTGTCCTTGGCCGATTGCACGGTAAAGCCATAGGCGATCCAGTCCACCACCGAGCCGCCAAGGCCGGGGATCATGCCCACCATCACCCCGATCGCGGAGCACTTTACCGACAGCCAGATGTTGCGCCACCAGTCGCGGATGCCGTCCAGCCAGCCGCGCCCGAGGGTGCCCAATTTCGAAATCGCCCGGTCCTGGCGCAGCAGCGACACGATCTCGGGAATGGCGAAGATGCCCAGTCCGACGATGACGAGGCTGAAACCCTCCAGCAGATAGGGCGTGTCATAGGTCGCCATGCGCGGCGATCCGCCCGGCCCGCCCAGTCCCACCGTTCCCAACAAGAGGCCAAGCCCGGCGGCGACAATCCCCTTCAGCGGGATGCGCCCGGCGAGGATTGCCACCATCGACAGGCCCAGCAGCGTGACTGCCAACATCGCGGGGATATTGAACGCCAGGATCAGCGGCCGCGCGACCAGGATCATGGTGGTCAGCACCAACGCCCCCAGAAGCCCCCCGAACAGCGACGAGATGAAGGCCGCCGACAGCGCACGGCCTGCCTCGCCCTTTTTCGACAGGGGAAAGCCGTCCAGCACCGTCGCCTGGCTCGCTGCCGATCCGGGGATGCCCAATAGCACGCTCGCGAACGTGTCGGATGTGGGCACCACCGCGATCAGTCCGACCATCAGGGCAAGGCCCGACACCGGGTCCATGCCGAAGATGAAGGGCAGCGCGAGGCTGAGGCCGGCGATGCCGCCCAGCCCCGGGAAGATGCCGACCATCAAGCCCAGCAGGACCCCGAGCACCAGGAACGCCAGTTGCTGCGGCTGAAAGATCAGGGCAAGCGCATCCAGCAGCGCCGGGCCCGCAGTGGCTAGCAGTTCCATCATATGGATCCTTTGGTCGGACTT
This sequence comes from uncultured Silicimonas sp., assembly GCA_964601395.1. Taxonomy (GTDB): domain Bacteria; phylum Pseudomonadota; class Alphaproteobacteria; order Rhodobacterales; family Rhodobacteraceae; genus JAVJUV01. Next base: position 6,538 of record CAZRNL010000090.1, read on the forward strand.
CGGCCTGTCGGCCGCTGGAGGGGCTGGGCGACGTTGGCCGCCCGGCCCCGACATGACGGCAAAGCCCGGTGTTCGATCGAACCGACCGGGCCTTGCAACGGATCACTTCAACGAAACGCCGTAGGTTTCTTGCAGCCAGTTGACGACGAATTCGCGCGCCTCCGGCCGGACCTGCGTGCCAAGACGGAAAGCTGCCTGCGCGGCGTCTCCCGTCATCTGCGGATAGACGCCCAGTTCACCCGATGCGATTTCCCAGAAGTCTGCCCGCTCAAATATCTCCTGCAGGGCCTTCGTGTAGACATCGACGACGTCCTGCGAGGCATTTCCGGGAACGAAAAGCATCTTGTTCGCAGGGAATCCTGCGGTGAAGAAGGTCACCCAAGCATCCCATTCCAGACCCTCGGTTTCGCAACCGGGCGTCGCGTCACACACCTCGGCGAAGGTCGGGATGTCGGGGAAAGTAGGGTCACGGACGATGTTGCCAGCGTCATCCAACGCGCCCCAGGCCATCACCGGAACGGCCATGCCGCTGTCGACCATCGGTTGCACCGATTTGATGTAGGCCGAAGAGGTCTGGTAGTCGATATTGGCCTCGCCGCGCTCGAACATCAGACGGCCATCGCCGCGACCTTCCATCCCCAGAACGGATTCGACGTTCATTCCCAGCATCTGCCACGCGAGGTTCGGCACAAGGTCGAGGCCGGTCGCGCTCTGGACGCCCCAGATGAAACTCTGCCCGCGCAGACCGGAGGCATCCAGACCGTTCATCATCGCGGCGGTTGCCGGCGGCAGGTAGGAGACGCCTCCCGTGCCCGAAACCAGCAAGACCTTCCAGTCGTTGTACTCGTAGCGCACGCGCGGATCGCCCAAGAGATAGGGAAACTGGGTCGAGCCCGAAGTGCCGAAGATGAGGGTGCCATCCCCGGTGTCCTGTTCTTGGAACCAATTAGCACCCGAAACCGAGCCCGCGCCCGGGCGGTAGCGCACAACCACAGTCGGGTTGCCCGGCAGATGCTCGGACAGGAAGGGCGCCATGAAGTTCGCCCAGCGTGCGGTCCCGCCCGATTCCGAAAATGGGATCACGAACTCGACGGTCTTGCCCGACAGGTTCACTTCCGCCGATGCCGTTCCGGCCAAAGCCGTGGTCGCGGCCAGAAGGGCCGCAGCGCCGACCCAACGGCGCATGAATTTCTGGTTCATGGTCATTCCTCCTTGATTGGTCAGGGTTTGCATCTGTTCTCCTCCTTCGATGCTTGGTTCCGTTAGCGGGTCGCCTCCTCCATGAGGTCGACACCCTCGACACCGTGGCGCGCCAGCGCTTCGGCGAAGAACCCATCCGCGAGCGATCGCGCGATGAACTGATCAAGCGGGCCGATGAGCCGCGCCTCGAGCGCCTTGGGCACGCCCAAGGCCTGCTGGATCAGCATGAAATGCGGCTGGATCAGACGCAGACCGCCAATTCTGGCTGCGTCTGTTTCAAGCTGCGCCCGCACACCGGCGGCCACGTCCAGACCCAGCCGCAGGAAGGTGTCCACGACTTCCGGCGAGGTGCATTCGCGCACGAGGGTGGCCTTGCGGATGGTCCGGGTCAGGAAAAGGTCATAGGCGCTGCCGCGCCCGACACCGATCAGCACGCCGGTCTGGTCCACATCCTCGTTGCACAGATAGGCGGAGTCCTCGCGCACCAGGTAATTGCCCTGGATCGCGAGATAGGGGCGCGTGAAGGCGACCTTCTCGGCCCGAGCCGGATCGGCGGCGAAAAAGCCGAGGTCGCAAGCGCTCGCGCCGACCGCAGCCGTGGCGTCCTTGGCCGCGTCAAACGTGATCAGCCGACAGTCAAGGGATAGGTCCGACGCAATCCGCCGGGCGATATCGACCGAAACCCCGGCCGGCGCCCCCTGTACATCGAGGTAAGCGAGGATCGGGTTGCCGTAGTTGATGGCGACGCTCAACACCCCGGCAACCGCCGTGTCGATCGCTTCGCCCTGTTCCAACACCCCGCCCATCACGCTGCCCCCCCATGCAGAAGCGCTTCGGGAACAAGGACCGCGCCCTCCATCAGGCGGCGTGCGCTTCGGCTCATGGTGACCGAGGTGACGACCCAACGGCTGGCCTGCAGGGTCGCTTGCGCACCGACCGACAAGGTGCCGGAGGGATGGCCGAAGCGAAGATGGGCTCTGGGTTCACCCAAGGTTTCGCTGACCACCGTGCCGGGTATGGCCGCGGCCGCGGCAAGGCCCACCGCACCCGTGCCCGTCATGGCGTGATGAAGCTTGCCCATCGAGAAGATGCGGGCGTTGATATGGATGTCCTCGGCCGCGACGGCCTGGCCACTCGACGCGACATAGGCGCGGGGCCTCGACACGAAGGCGAGCTTCGGCGTGTGCGGTCGCAATTCGGTGGCCTCGGCGGCCGTCGCGGCAAGGCCCATGCGGACGGCGCCATGGGCGCGTATGGCCTCGGCGCGCGCAAGTAGCGCCGCATCGCCATTGATGTCGGACTGTAGTTCGGCACCGGTCAGCCCAAGGGTCGACGCATTGACGATGATCGCGGAGTTGCCCGCGGTGATCAGCGTCGCCTCGATCGGACCAACGCCCGGCACGTCCAGCGTTTCGATGAGGAGCCCGGTCGGGAACATGGCGTCGGACCGGTCAGCGTCCTGCAGGAATTCAAGCGGGATTTCGGCGGCGGGAAAGGTCACGCCGTCCAGAACGAAGTCACCGCCTTCGACCACCTTGCCATCCTGCACGGGAACGCGCGCGATGATCCTCGCGCGTATATTGGTCTGCCAGATACTGACCGTGGCGATCCCGTTCTCGGGTGGCGTGACCAGGCCTTGGGCGATGGCGAAAGGTCCCACGGCCGAGGTCAGGTTGCCGCAATTGCCTGACCAGTCGATCACTGGGGTGCCGATGGAGACCGCACCGAACGTGTAGTCCACATCGCAATCGGGTTGCGAGGCGGGCCCCACGATCACGGCCTTGGTGGTGCTGGACGTGCCCCCGCCCATCCCGTCGATCTGCTGGCCGTAGGGGTCGGGGCTTCCAACCACGCGCAGCAACACCCGCTCCCGGACAACCGGGTCGTTGGGCAGCCAGTCCTCGCGAAAGAACACGCCCTTGCTGGTCCCGCCGCGCATGTAG
>CAZRNL010000091.1:0-9651 GCA_964601395.1 uncultured Silicimonas sp.
TCCCTCGTCACAGCGATCACGTTTTGCTACGAGCGGCAAAGTCACAAGAAGAAACTGCCAGACGGTGAAAAAATGCGCATCGCAATGTGGATCGTTGGCCTTGCTGCGGCCTCGACAGGTTCGGCGTTGGCTGATCCGGCGGTGATCGAGGATGCCGTGGCAACCGTTTATGATGGGAAGTGGACCTTCGAAGTGACGTTATCCCATGGCGATACTGGCTGGGATGACTATGCCGACGGCTGGAGGATCCTGCTTCCTGACGGGACGATACTGGGAACGCGTGAACTGTTGCATCCTCACGTAGATGAACAGCCCTTCACGCGGTCTCTGGCCGGTGTCGAGGTGCCGCCAGGCGTCGACGCGATCCTGATCGAAGCCCGAACAAATGTCGAAGGTTGGGGCGCCCAGCGCTTCGAATTGAACCTCGACTGAGTCTGAGGTCGACCGCCCTGCAGCACAATCCCCGCTTGGATGAGCGCACTAAAAGGGCGGACATCCCGAATTCTGCCTAATAGATGTGCAAAATGTCCGGATCCCTTGCTCCAGTGTGCCCTCCATCTGGATTCGGACCCTGCTGGAAGTAGCGTGTCCCGGCGTTCCGGAAAAACGCGATCATCACGCCGTGCGGGGGGCTTCAAAACTTGGCAGTTTATTTTCCCCGCACGACGGCAACACATATGCTGCGATCCGCTAACTAGCACCCCTTGGTCTGTCGTCAAAGACATGGGAGTGAATTCGAGGCGGGTTGCCCAAGACGGGGAATATAGGAATGTCTGCCACGAAACTTCTCGGAATTCTCGCCGCTACGGCCTGCGTCGCAGGAACGTCAGCCTCGGCTCAGGATTGTCCGATCAAGGTGGGTGTCCTGCACTCGCTATCTGGAACGATGGCGATTTCGGAGACGACACTGAAGGATACAATGGAAATGCTGGTCGCCCAGCAGAACGAAAAAGGCGGCGTACTTGGCTGCCAACTCGAAGCCGTTGTCGTCGACCCAGCATCGGACTGGCCGCTTTTTGCGGAAAAGGCACGAGAGCTGCTGACTGTGCATAACGTCGATGTCATCTTCGGAAACTGGACGTCCGTGTCGCGGAAATCGGTTCTTCCGGTGATCGAAGAGTTGAATGGACTTCTCTTCTACCCGGTCCAGTACGAGGGCGAGGAATCGTCGAAGAACGTGTTCTACACTGGCGCTGCACCGGACCAGCAGGCAATCCCTGCGACCGACTACTTCCTCGAGGAACTCGGTGTCGAGAAGTTCGCGCTGCTGGGAACCGATTATGTCTACCCGCGCACGACAAACAACATTCTCGAGTCCTACCTGAAGTCACAGGGGATCGCGGCCGAGGACATCTTCGTCAACTACACGCCCTTCGGTCACTCCGATTGGTCCAAGATTGTCTCGGACGTCGTGGCACTGGGTGCGGATGGCAAGAAGGTTGGCGTAATCTCTACGATCAACGGCGATGCCAACGTCGGCTTCTACAAGGAACTCGCCGCCGCAGGCATTTCCGCCGATGACATCCCGGTCGTTGCCTTCTCGGTCGGCGAGGAAGAACTCTCGGGTCTCGATACCACCAACCTCGTCGGACATCTCGCGGCGTGGAACTACTTCATGTCGGCGGACACGCCGGCGAACGCCGAGTTCATTGCCGCCTGGCATGCGTTCATTGGTGACGAAGCGCGCGTGACCAACGACCCGATGGAGGCACATTATATCGGCTTCAACATGTTGGTGAACGCCGCAACTGCGGCCGGAACGACTGACGTCGATGCCGTCAGGACGGCGATGTGGGGACAGGAATTCCCGAACCTGACTGGTGGAACGGCTGTCATGGGCGTGGATCACCACCTGTCCAAGCCGGTCCTGATCGGCGAGATTCAGGCCGATGGTCAGTTTGACATCATCTCGGAAACCGATCCGGTTCCGGGCGATGCCTGGACCGACTTCCTTCCGGAATCTGCGGTGCTGATGTCGGATTGGAAAGATCTGGGCTGCGGTATGTACAACACCGAGACCGCAACCTGCGTACAGATCAACTCGAACTACTGATCTTCCCAAAACCAAATTGCCGGAGGGCGCTTCATGCCCTCCGGATACACGGGGGCGTGGCATGGCAAGAGCACTCAATTGGGTGATTGGTGGGCTGTTAACGCTCGTGACCATGCCCGCTTTCGCTCAGGATGCGGACGCGCCGATCCAGCAACTTCTTCTGGAACACGGCGAGATCATCGCCCAGTCATCCCGCAGGACCATCGAACCCGCTATCGCCGCACTGGCCTCGAGCGGCATTCCCGAAGCCCAGACCGTGCTTCTGAAATGGCAGGCCAAGGAGATGTGGCGAAACGAGGAGACCGGACTGTTCATATGGGCCGAGCAAGTCGATAGCGAAACGTTGCGGATCTTCGATTTCGCCGATGGTTCCGAGATCGGCACTGCGCCTGATGATGGCTACGAGCAACTCAAGCCGAATTCGGGGATAAGAGGGCTGATCGGGGCTGCGCTGGTGCAGTTCCAGTTGAGCGATCCCAATCCAGCGAATCGTATGCGGGCATTGACCGCCATCGAACGAGACGCCGAGGAGTCTCACCTTGCGGCACTGCGCGCTGCAATCGACACCGAGACTGACACGGCACTCAAGGCGCGCAAGGAACGTCTGGAACGTCTGCTGACAATCCGGTTCGGGAGCGACGAAGACGAACGCATCGCTGCGATCGAGCATTTCGAGGGCGATCTGGGGGTTGATGTGCGGGCGGCGCTGAACCCGCTTGTACAGACCAAAGTCGAGGTCATTCAGGGCGACGTGCCGGAAGACCAAAGCGACATCGCGCGCATTCTTCGGCCCGGATCCGAGGCGCTGAGCGTTGCGGCTGCCTACGAATTGCTCGTGACCAAAGAGCTGGCTCCGCCTCGGATCAGCCGCGACGAACAGCGCACGGCCCTGATCGCCAATATTGCTGACGGACATGTTGCCGGAATTCAGGTCGCGGCTCTCAACACGGAAGCGGCGCGCGATCTGGCCTATGCCGAGCTTGCAAGGCAGGGCGCTGTAAAGGCGGCCGCGACGGAAACCGAACTTGAATCCCGTCTTGAGGGCTTCAGCTTCGTCGAACGCTTCACGGCCGCGTCTCCGCGCATCGTGGAAGCCGCGCTTGGAACGCTCCGCGCAATCGACATGAAAGTCTCATTCCACCAGGTTGCCGACCTTGCGCTCGATGGCCTGTCATTGGCCTCGATCTATTTTCTCGCCGCCATCGGACTTGCCATAACCTTTGGTGTGATGGGCGTCATCAATATGGCTCATGGCGAATTCATCATGATGGGGGCCTATACCGGCTATGTGGTCCAGCAGATCATTCCCGACTACACGATCTCTATCATCGTCGCCTTGCCGCTGGCATTCTGCATCACCTTCGCCGCAGGTGTCGCGATGGAGCGACTGGTCATCCGCTGGCTTTACCATCGTCCACTGGAGACACTACTGGCGACCTTCGGCATCTCGATCGCCCTGCAGCAGGTTGCCAAGAACATCTTCGGCACCCAGGCCCGCCCATTGACGTCACCGGCTTGGCTGGACGGCGCGTTGGTGTTCAACGACGTCGTCGCGATCAGCTATATCCGCATCGCGATCTTTGTTCTGGCGCTGTTGTTCTTCGCCTTCTACCTCTTCCTGATGAAACGCACACGGATCGGGCTTGAAACCCGCGCCGTCGTTCAGAACCCGCGCATGGCGGCGTCGATGGGCATCAACCCCGACCGCATCAACATGCTGACTTTCGGTCTGGGATCGGGCATCGCGGGGGTCGCCGGTGTCACGATCGGTCTCTATGCCAAGGTCACCTCCGAAATGGGATCGGACTATATCGTCCAGTCTTTCATGACCGTTGTCGTCGGTGGCGTGGGCAACATCTGGGGTACGCTTCTGGGTGCGACGATGGTCGGCTTCCTGCAAAAGGGTATCGAGTGGATGAACCCGTCGAACACACTTGCCGCCCAGACTTACATGATCCTCTTTATCATTCTCTTCATCCAATTCCGGCCGAAAGGCATCATCGCCCTGAAGGGCCGTGCGGCGGAGGCGTGAAGCATGGCTGAAATCACGCTCGCCGCAGGTCCGGTACGCAGGCAACCTTTCGTGCTGCGTCATCCTTCGGTTCTGATCTTTCTGGTGTGCCTCGCCCTCTTTACGCTCGGAGTCACACTTCTCAGCGACGCTCTTGGGGTCGGCATCATCTCGACCTCGATGGTCAAGACCCTGGGCAAGACTCTTTGCCTGTGCCTTGTGGCGCTGGCGATGGATCTGGTGTGGGGATACTGCGGAATCCTCAGCCTGGGTCACATGGCCTTCTTCGGTCTCGGTGGTTACGCGATCGGAATGTGGTTGATGTACGCCAGGACACGCCTGATCGTTGAAGGCAGCATGGCAGGCGCGGTCCTGCCGCCGACCGAGACCGAAATCAGCAACGCGATTGCTGGTCAGATTTTCGGGGTTGTCGGAGCCTCCGAATTTCCGCCAATTTGGGTGTTCGCTCACTCGCTGCCGTTGCAGCTGGCGGCCGTGCTCCTGATTCCGGGTCTTCTGGCACTGATCTTCGGGTGGCTTGCTTTCCGGAGTCGGGTCACAGGCGTCTATCTTTCGATCCTGACGCAAGCGATGACGCTGGCCCTTTCGCTGTACCTGTTTCAGAACGACAGCGGATTGCGGGGCAACAACGGACTTTCGGGACTGCAGAACCTGCCGGGTCTCGAGTCGGTACCCCAGTCGACAGTCTCGCTCTGGTTCTTTTGGGCCTCGGCGCTGGCTTTGGGAATTGTTTATCTGCTTGCCACATGGGTCGTCTCGGGCAAATTCGGGAACGTCCTGCGCGGCATACGTGACGACGAGGCGCGGGTCAGATTCCTCGGCTACCCGGTCGAAGGCTTCAAGCTGTTCATCTTCACCCTGACCGCGATCATCGCGGGGATTGCCGGGGCGCTTTACTACCCGCAGGCTGGCATCATCAACCCTGCCGAAATGGCGCCTATAGCGTCGATCTATCTTGCGGTGTGGGTCGCCATCGGGGGTAGAGGGAGGCTTTATGGCGCTGTCATCGGCGCGGCCTTCGTCAGCATGATTTCGACCTACTTTACCGGCGGCAGGGCACCTGACCTTCAGATTGCCGGATACACGCTGAAATGGGTGGACTGGTGGACCGTCCTCCTGGGTCTCTCGTTCGTCGCGGTCACGCTTTTCGCGCCAAAGGGAATTGGTGGCCTGTTCGATCTCATTGCAGCAAAACGATCTCCTGAACGCCATGGCGCGGACCTCGGCCCTGACGTGGGGTCACTGCGCGAGAGGGAGGCCGAGAAATGACTGCTCTTCTGGAAGTCTCGGGCGTGTCGGTGTCGTTCGACGGCTTCAAGGCAATCAACAATCTTTCGTTCTCGATCGGCCCTGCAGAATTGCGTGCAGTCATCGGCCCGAACGGCGCTGGCAAGACGACGTTCATGGACATCGTCACCGGCAAGACCCGCCCCGACGAAGGGCGGGTGCTTTTCGGCGACACCTCAAGTTCACTGCTTCGGATGAGCGAAAGCCAGATCGCGCGAGCTGGCGTCGGCCGCAAGTTTCAACGACCTACGGTTTTCGAGGACCAGAGTGTGTTCGACAACCTGATGGTCGCGCTTCGCAAGGACAGGGGACCTCTGGCGGTTCTGCTGTACCGAGAGAGCGAAAAGGATCGGCGAAGGGTTCTTGAACTGGCCGAAGAAGTGGGTCTTGCGGCGCAACTGGACCGAAAGGCGGGCGAGCTGAGCCATGGCCAGAAGCAGTGGCTGGAGATCGGCATGCTCCTGGCGCAAGACCCGAAACTTCTGCTTGTCGATGAGCCGGCCGCAGGGATGACTCCAGCCGAACGGCAGCACACGACCGATCTTCTGAAGGAAGCGGCCAGGACCCGTGCCGTCGTGGTCGTGGAACATGACATGGATTTCGTCCGTCGGCTGGAGTGCAAGGTGACGGTCCTTCACGAGGGGTCGGTTCTGGCGGAAGGATCGATCGACCACGTCACCGCCGACAAACAAGTCATTGAAGTCTATCTGGGACGATAAGACATGCTGAACGCGCGGGGACTGACCCTTCACTACGGCTCGAGCCAGATCCTGAACGGCATCGACATCAAGGCCGAACGGGGCGAAGTAACCTGCGTGATGGGTACGAACGGTGTCGGCAAGACCAGCTTGCTCAAAGCGCTCTCGGGCACACACCCCCGCTCTGGCGGTGATTTCTCTCTGGACGGGGAGGCGGTCGGAAGCCTGCCCTCACACGTCCTGGCAAGGAAGGGAATTGGTTATGTGCCGCAGGGGCGCGACATCCTTCCGCTGCTGACCGTGCGCGAGAACCTCGAGACCGGATATGCGTGTCTTCCTTCGTCGGAGCACCGAATCCCTGACGAGATCTTCGAGCTGTTTCCCATTCTCGGAGATTTCCTCAACCGCCGGGGCGGCGACCTCTCGGGGGGGCAGCAGCAACAGCTTGCAATCGCACGCGCCTTGATCGCGAGACCCAGGTTGCTTCTTCTCGATGAGCCGACCGAAGGCATCCAGCCAAACATCATCCAGCAGATCGGCCGTGTGATCTCGTATCTTCGCGAGAAGGGTGAGATGGCGATCGTGCTGGTCGAGCAGTATTTCGACTTCGCATATGATCTAGGCGACAGCTTCTATGTCCTCGAACGCGGATCAGTGCTGTTGTCGGGTCGGCGCGCCGATTTGACGCGAGACCAGATTTTTCGCGCGGTGTCGGTCTGACCGGCCTGCAACGCTTGTGTGCCCTGCACCATCTTTCGCGTGAAACCTTCGCGCCCCTGCGCTAGACGGTCTTCAGACTGCTTCGCACGGACAGAGCCAATGACAAAAACAATCTACATCCTGAACGGCCCGAACCTGAATCTTCTGGGCAAGCGCCAGCCTGAGATTTACGGCAGCGATACGCTGGACGACGTCCGGAGCCTTTGCGAAAGCACTGTGAAGGAATCAGGTGTCACCATCGATTTCCGGCAATCGAACCACGAGGGTGAAATAGTCGACTGGATTCACGAGGCTCGGCAAAATGCGGCGGCGATCATCATAAATCCGGCAGCGTACACCCATACCTCTGTCGCCATCCTGGATGCACTTTATGCATTCGAGGGTCCGGTGATCGAGGTGCATCTCTCGAACATCCACAAGCGCGAAGCGTTTCGCCATCATTCTTACGTGTCAGCCCGCGCCGACGCGATAATCGCCGGCTGTGGTGTCGAAGGTTACTCGCTATCGGTTCGGCGTGTGCTGAGCTTGCTCGGCTGACCATGGACCCGGTCCTGGACACTCATCACCATCTGTGGCGAGTAGCCCGTGGCGACTATCACTGGATGACGCCTGACCTCACGGTTCTTTATCGCGACTATATGCCGGACGATCTTGCGCCGTCCCTGCGCCAGGCAGGTGTGACGAAAACGATCCTTGTGCAGGCGGCGGCGACCGAAGCTGAAACGGAATTCTTGCTGAACACTGCCGAAACGACGGACTTTGTGGCCGGCGTCTGTGGCTGGCTGGACATGGAGCGCGAGGACTTCCCGCAGCGCCTGGATCGGTTCGCCGGCAATCCCTGGTTCAAATCCTTTCGGCCGATGCTTCAGGATCTCGAAGATCCCGACTGGATCCTGCGACCGCGTGTACTCGGCAACCTGGCTCTTGCCGCCGAGCGTGGCGTGAGATTCGAGTTTCTGACGAAGCCTCGGGAACTGTCCTACGCCATCGAAGCCATACGACGGACGCCGGATCTCAGAGCTGTGATCAACCATATCTCGAAACCCGACATCGCTGGGCGTGCGTGGGAACCATGGGCAGTCCAGATTGCGGAACTGGGAGAGTTGCCCAACGTCTACTGCAAGCTTTCGGGTATGGTGACGGAAGCCGATCACGCGTCATGGAAGCCTGCCGACCTTGAACCCTACGTGGCGCACGTACTGGATGTTTTCGGAACGGATCGGGTGATGTTCGGCTCTGATTGGCCAGTAGCGCTTCTGGCGGCCGACAACTACGCGACGGTGGTCAATGCGCTTCGCACGGTTGTCGCTTCGCGCCTTGGTGTCGAAGGACACCGCAAACTGTTTCATGATACCGGTGCGGCGTTCTACGGAATTTAAACTGTCGCGTGATCCGGAATGCAGGGCCGTTCGAGCAGTGTCTGAATACTTTGATTTTGCGAACTTTCTGCAAAAATAAAGATTGCACGCGTAAAGTTTTTTGACCCCAAAGTCTTGCAGTCCGGTCACCTTGGATGCCATGTAGCAATGGCACACTGCTGGCGAGAGTTGACCGCATGACCGAGCGCAAGATCAAGAATATGGAGAAGTTTGCCGAAGTTAGCGGTATCTCGCGGCCGACGGTCTCAAAGTATTTCAACGATCCTGGTAGCGTCCGAAAATCGACGCGTGACAAGATCGAAGCTGCACTCGAAGAGTACGACTACCGGCCGAACATCTTTGCCATCAACCAGAATCGCAAGCTGACCAAGACGATTGGCATCGTTGTTCCTTACCTCGCAGATCCATTCTTCGCCGAGATAGCCAGGTACATCGAGCGCCGCTGCATCGACGCAGGATTCTGGCCCACGTTGTTCTCCTCTCACGGCGAACGAGAGTACGAGGTAGATATCCTCAACACACTCAGATCGTTGAAGCCAGCGGGTGTCCTGTTTGCGCCAGTGGGCCGTGTGTCCGACAAATCCGCTATCGAGAGTTTCTGCAACGAAGTGCCAACGGTCCTGTTCGATAGCAACATCAAGGACATAGGCGCAGCATTCGTTGGCTCGGACAACTTCAGCTTCGTGTCGCAAAGCGTCGACTATCTGACACGCTCGGGCGAACCGCCGGTCTTCTTTGAAATGCGAACGCCACCGAATCCGAACGCGAACAAGCGGCGGCAGGCCTATATCGCGGTTATGGAGAAACTCAATCTAAAGCCCAACATCATCCAGATCGAGGGTGAAGGCTGGTCGTTCGAGGAATTCGGATACCTGGGAGCAATGCGGGCACTTGCGGGCAACGAAATGACCAGCAATACGGTGCTCTGCAGCAACGACCGACTTGCGATCGGTTTCCTTGCGGCAGCCTATGAGAAAGGCGTGTCGGTCGGCATCGGCGCAGACTGTGCCATTAGGGTTGCTTCGCACGACGATCACCCATTCTCGCGCTTTACCTGTCCGTCACTGACGACAGTGGCACATGACTACGAGGCGGTCTCCAACAGGAGCGTCGAAACGCTTTTCCGACTGATCGAAGAGGGTGGCGAGTTCCCGAAGCGGACCGAGACGCTTTTTCCGGCGCGCCTGGTTCTTCGCGCATCGGCCTGAATCCTCGCGATAATTTACGCGCGTAAAAAATTTATTGACGCGCGAAAAAAATCGAACAGGCTTGGCTCCAATGCATCAAGCAGACCAAGGGAGGAATTTCTATGAAACTGAGGAACGCACTTTTTGCTGCGTCAGCTTTGGCGTCGGTCGTCTCGACTGCCGCCTACGCAGAATCTCTGACGATCGCCACGGTGAACAACGGCGACATGATCCGTATGCAAGGCTACACGGACGACTTCACCGCCAAGACCGGCCACACTGTCGAGTGGGTTAC
>CAZRNL010000092.1:0-9576 GCA_964601395.1 uncultured Silicimonas sp.
ACATGGCTGGAATACGGCGCTCGGTCTGGCTGCCGATCTTCAGATCGCCGCCGCCTTGCCCAACGTCGATCTTGTCGAGTACATCGTGGGCAGCGCCTATCTCGACGAGTTGACGGCCACGCCCTACACGCTCGACGAAAACGGGATGCTGGACATCCCCACCGCTCCCGGCCTTGGAATCGTGCCGGACCCCCGCCAGATCGAGCGGTTTTCCCCGGAAGCCGCAGCACTTTTCCTGACCGAGGCCGTGTCATGACCACGCCCGTCCTCGCGACCGAGGAGCGGCACCAGCACTGGAAGCTGTCCAAGCCGGCGGTTCGCACGCCGAACGGCGTCGTCTCGGCGCAAAGCGCGATTGCCGCCGGGGCCGGCGCACGCGCTCTCGCGGATGGCGGCAACGCCGTTGACGCCGCCGTTGTCACCGCGCTTGCGCTTCACGTCGTCGAACCCTGGAGCAGCGGTCTGGGCGGAGGCGGTTTCCTGGTGCTCGACCTGGGCGAGAAGGGACGGGGAGCGGTCAATTTCTCGATGAAATCTGCCGAGGATGTCTCCCCCGACCAGTATCCCCTGGCCGGTATCCCGGGCCGGCATGGCCCGTTCCAGTGGCCGAAGGTCAGGGACGACAGGAACACGAACGGCCCCTGGTCGATCCTTGTGCCCGGCGCGGTCGATGGACTGGCGCTGGCACTGGAGACCTACGGCACGATTGGCTGGGGAGATGCGCTGGAATACGTCATCCCGCTGGCCGAGCGGGGCATTCCGGTCGGCTGGTACACCACCTTCGCCATCGCCGTCGAGGCGCGCGAAATCTGCAAGTACCCCCACACGCGCGATGTCTTCCTGCGCGACCGGTATTTCCCACCGGTCAGCGAAAGCGACGATGGCCCGGATACCGTCCGTGACCCGATGATGCCCGACTTGCTGCGGAAACTTCAGGCCCGGGGCGCGCGCGATTTCTACGAAGGCGAGATCGGGCAGACCATCGTCGACGACATGCAGGCGCTTGGCCGGAACTGGACCCTTGCCGGTCTGGCCGGCTATCGCGCCACCGCCTCGGCGCCACAGGTTTCCGCCTATCGGGATTGCGAGTTGCTGGGCGTGCCGGGTCTGAACGGTGCGCCGACCGTGATGCGCTTCTTCGAACGGGCCGAAAAGGCCGGGCAGCCCACCGGCACGGCCCCCGGCCCGCAAGACTACGCCACGTTCGCGGCACAGATGCGCGAGTTGTGGGAGGAACGCTATACCAGCATGGGCGACGACAACCCGATCGAGAAATGCACGACGAATATCAGCGTCGTCGACCGGGACGGCGGGATGGCAGCTCTGACCAACACGATGGGCGCGCGGTTCGGCTCCAAGGTTTCGCTGTCCTCTTCCGGTCTCCTGATGAACAACGGCATGTTCTGGTTCGACCCCGAACAGGGCCGCCCCAATTCCATCGGGCCGGGCAGATGGCCGCTCACCAATGCCTGCCCGATGGTGGTCAGCCGCAATGGCGGTCCCGTGCTGGCGCTTGGCGCCGCAGGTGGGCGCCGCGTTCCACCGGCGGTCCTTCAGCATATCTCCTTTGTGGTCGACCACGGGATGGACGTGGAAGAGGCGGCACATACGCCGCGCATAGATCCGGTAAGGCTCGAGGCGGTTGGCTGCGACCATCGCCTGTCTCCCGAAACACTTGACGCCATCGCGGGAGTGGCCCCGGTCAAGATCGTCGAGAACACCGTTTACCCGTTTCTCTTCGCCTGCGTCACGATGGTGGGACGAGATCCGGAAACATCGACGAACATCGGCATGCCATCCGTCGATCTGCCCTACGCAGCCGCCGTGTCCGAAGACGAGGTGCGCAGAACCCGATAGCACGCGTCCGCGTCGAACCAACGGGTCTCAGGTCTGGCGCGCGAAGCGGTCGTCCGTCACCTCGGCCACCTTGACCGGGACGCCCTCTTTCGCCGAACATATCGCGGCCATCGTCGTCTGGACGTGGCGCCGGCCGTCGTCGCCCGCGTAACGGGGGTTGGCCCCCTGCGTAAGCGCGTCGACGAAATCGGTGATCTGGTTGAGGTGCGCGCGGCTGTAATAGGACACCTCGGATTGCCAGATGTCGTCGCCGCCTTCCTCGAAGCGGAAGGTGCGCGTGTCGCCGTCCTTGACGTGCAGGACGAGATGCACGTCCTTGCCCTGCCAGGTGAGGCCGCGCCCGCCTTCGCCCAGAACCTCGATCATGCCCCGGTCACCGATCACGCTGACCGAGAAGCCGAACATGGGGTCATACTTGCCGTTCAGGGCCTCGGCGCGCATCCAGACACCCTGGCAGGCCGGATCGTCGTAGGTCCAGGTGATGATCGGGATATCGCCCGCGCTTTCGGGCCGGTACATGTGCGTCTCGGATGCGTCCGGCGCTGATTTTCCGGCCTGCTGCATCCAGCCGATATCGGATTTCAGGGAATAGACCTGGGCTATCCGGGCGTCGTTCATCAGGTATTCGGCAGTGGCGAAGAAGTGCACGCAATGGTCGAACATCCAGGGGAAACCGGCGCCGCCGGCCCTGGCCGAGTCCATGCGCCAGCCGCGATGGTCGTCGGTGATCGCGCGGTCGGTGGCGTGGGCGCCGGGGCGTTCGAGCCAGGTGCCGAAGCGCTGGCGGATCTGCTGGGGCTTGCCGATTTCGCCCGCGTCGATCAGCGCGCGGGCTTTCATGATCGAGGTCATGAAGATGTAGGATTCGCCCACCATCAGCGTGACGCCCGAGGCCGCTGCGGCGTCGCAGACCGCCTGTCCTTCGTCGAGAGTGAGGCAGAACGGCTTTTCGCAGAGGATGTTCTTGCCCGCGCGGGCCGCGGCGATCGCCATTGGCGCGTGCAGTATGGTCGGCGTGGTGATGTCGACCGTGTTGATCTGGGGATCGGCCAGCATGTCGTCGTAGGACGTGTAGTGTTTCGGGATGCCGTATTTTGCGGCGATCGCGATGGCGCGGTCTTCGTCGAGATCGCAGACCGCCACCACTTGCGCATCGGGATGCGCCTGGTAGGCCCGGATGTGCGACTCGCAGACCAGACCAAGGCCGACGAGCCCGACCCTCACTTTCGAAACCTTCATGTCCCGGGCTCCCTCCGGCGCAACCTGTCCGATGGTGTCAGTCTGAACACTGGCGCGTCACTGGGCAATCGTTTGCGTGAGCCTTCGGCGCGCAGCCCGTCGCTATGTGCTTTGGAAATCTCCAAACAGACGCCGAGGACACACGAAGGTGGGAAAGGCCGAACCAGGCTACTGTCCGAATGTTCGGCTGAGGTCTCTGCGCTCCGGCTTACGAAACCGTCTGTACAGGCTTCGATGCTGCGTTCAGTTCCTTGATCAGAATAGCCTCTTCCTCGGCCTTCGGTCGGGAGATGCGGGCAAAGACGAGATATGCGACAGGGGTAAGATACAGGGTCGACAGGGTGGCCATGCCAAGACCGCCGACGATGATCCATCCAAGTGCCTCGCGGGCTTCGGCGCCGGCGCCGAATGAATAGATCAGCGGCAATCCCCCGAGAACCGTCGAGGACATCGTCATCATGACGGGCCGCAACCGGACGGTGGATGCCTCGAAAATCGCGTCGCGAACGGATTTTCCCTGATCGCGCAACTGGTTCGCGAACTCGACGATCAGAATCCCGTTCTTGGCCATGATTCCAATCAATAGAACAAGGCCGATCTGGCTGTAGACGTTCAGGCTTCCACCCGTGATCAGCAGCGCGAAAACAGCACAGGCAAGCCCCAGAGGTACGGTCGCCATGATGATGAGCGCCGAGACGAAGCTCTCGAACTGAGCGGAAAGAACGAGAAAGACCACGATGATCGCAAAACCGAAGGTGAGAAGCAGTCCCGATGATGTCTCGGACAGCGTGGCGGCTTCCGCCAGGGGGACGATCCTCTGATCTTCGGGCAGGACTTCAGCGGCCAGTGCCTGCACTTCGTTGTAGGCGTCACCAAGCGACAACTCGGGTGTCAGCGTCGCAGAGATCTCGACCGCGCGCATCTGGGTTTCACGCCCGAGTTCGGGCGCAACGGCCCGCTCTTGCAGCCTCACAAACGTCGAAATCGGGATCATCTGTCCGTTTCCGGCCTGAACGAAGATGCGTTCCAGATCACCCGGATCATTCACCGGGTCTTCGGTCGAGACCATCTTGATGTCGAAGCTGCGGTCGTTGATGAACACCGTACCCACGGTGCGCCCATCGAGAACGGCCTGAAGCGCTTCGCCCAAGCCGTCGATGTTGACCCCGATATCCGATGCTCGGTCCCGATCTACCTCGATGAAGAGCTGCGGTTGCGTGGTCTCGTAGCCAAGCGACACGCGACCGAAGGCCGAGTTCTGTTCCATTCTTTCGATGATGCTGTCCGCAGACCGCGCAAGATCCTGATAGTTGTTGCCGGTCAGCGCGACGGTCAGTCCGCGTCCGGCACCGCGGATGCCAAGCGAGTTTGGCTGGATGGCGAAGGCGCGGACGCCGATGACCGTGCTCAGCATACCGTTGATCTGCCCGACAATCTCTTGCTGGCTCCGCGAGCGATCCTTCCATTCCGCAAGGGTCATCACCACGAAGCCGCTGTTGTCCGATCCGGTGCCGGCGATCGAGAACAGGTTCGTCACCTCACCTGACGCGCGAAGTGGTTCGATAAGTTCCTCGATCTCGCGAAGCTTGCGGGCGGTATAATCCAGCGACACGCCCTGCGGTGCGCTTACCCGCAACAAAGCGATGGAGCGGTCCTCGGGAGGGGTCAACTCCTGGCGGATACTTCCGAATAGAATGGCCGCCGCCGTGGCGAAACAGATCGAGAAGACGATGACCAGCAACGGAAACGCGAGGCAGAACCGAAGGGTCATCGCATAAAGAGCGACCAGGCGGCCTCCCAGCCAGTTGACCGGCCCCCGCGAGGTTGCTTCCCCGGAATGGCCTTTTAGCAGTTTGCTCGCCAGAACCGGGCACAGAGTCAGGGCGACGATAGATGACAGCAGCACGGACATGGCGAGCGTAAAGCCGAACTCCCGGAACAGGCCACCGGTCTGGCCGGGCAGAAAGGACAGCGGAATGAACACCGCGGCAAGGGTGGCGGTGGTGGTCACAACCGCGAAGAAGACCTGCTGTGTTCCCAAGACCGCGGCCGCGCGTGCGCCCATACCCTCTGACCGGCGCCGCACGATGTTCTCGAGGACCACGATGGCATCGTCGACGACCATGCCGGTTGCCAGCACCAATGCGAGAAGTGTCAGGATATTTATCGAAAAGCCGACGATATAAATGGCCGCGAGGGTACCGATCAGCGAGACGGGCAACGTCACCGCCGGAATGATGGTCGCCCGCACGTCGCGAAGAAAGATGAAGATGATCGCGATGACGATCGACACAGCGATGCCAAGCGTGTTGAGAACCTCACGGATCGAGCCGTTTATGAAGACGGCATCGTCGCTGGTGACAAATACGCTGACGTCGGGCGGCAGGATCGGTTGAAGGTCGTTCACCACTTCGCGCACCGCTTTGGAAATCTCCAGGGTGTTGCTTTGCGCTTGCCGAATGATTCCGATGCCCAATCCGGTCTGACCGTTGGCGCGCAACAGGCTCTCGCCCGGCGCCGGACCAAGCGTCACCGTGGCGATGTCGCTGATGGTCACCCCGTCGCGGATGGAAAGCGCCTCGAACTCGGCCGGCGAACTCACCGTGGCTGTGGTGCGTACCACGATGCTCTGACTGGTCGAATTGAGTGAGCCGGCAGGTGCATCGAACGCCACATTGCGAAGGGTGTTCCGTATCTCCGCAAGTGTCAGTCCCCGACTGGCCAGTTGCATCTGGTCGATATCTATCCGGAAGACCGCTTCACGAGAGCCGTAGATTTGCAGGTCGGCGACGCCTGGCACTGAAATCAGACGATCTTCGACCATGTCTTCAACGAACTGCGTCAGATCCTGCGCCGAGCGGCGGTCGGAGGTCACGGCGATCCGCATGACCGCCTCGGCATTCGCGTCGGCCTTGACGATGCGAGGGTCCTCCGCGCTGTCCGGAAGGGAATTCTGGATACGCCCTATCGCGTCGCGCATGTCGGTGGCTGCGACGTCAAGATCGGCGTCGTCTCCGAACTCGATCGTCACCCGGCTGCGCCCGAACCGGGAACTGGACGAGATTGACTTCACCCCGGCGACCCGGCCCGCAGCGCCTTCGATCTGGGCGGTGATCTCGCGATCCACGGTTTCGGGCGAAGCGCCCGGGAAATTCGTGGTGACTGTTATGACGGGCCGATCCACGTCCGGCAGTTCCCGGATCTCCGCTCCGAAAAGTCCCGCAAGTCCTGCCAGAATGATCAGTGTGGACAGGACGAATGCCAGAATTGGGCGGCGCACGAACAGTGCCGTGCTTGAACTGGTCGCGGATTGGGCGGTGACGGCCATTTGTTACCCTCTAGCCCCTTGTGACACTGACCGCGGCCTGCGTCGGCATGCCGGCATCGCCGCCCTGGATTTGGACTTCCGAGCCGGGCCGGAGATTCTGGACGCCTTCCGTGACAACTTGCTCGCCGACCGACAGGTCTCCATTGACCAGCACCGAGTCGCTGTTGCGTTGCATGATCATGACGTTCAGTCTGGCGGCCTTTCCGTCGCGGACGACCCAGATGAAGGGGCCATCGTTGTTCCACTGGATCGCCAGCGGATCGACCGAGGGAAATGCCTCGCCGGTGAAGGATATGCCGATGCGAAATGCCATCCCGGCGCGTAGGGTGTCGTCGGTGTTTGCGAAGGTGGCCTGCAATCGCAATGTCCGACTGTTTAAATCCACGCGGTTGTCCAGCGCCACGATCTTTCCGTCCAGTTGCAGTTGAGGACGTGCCAGTGGTGTCGCCATGACCGCGTTGCCCTCGGCGATCTGCCCGACGAACCTTTCCGGCACGCGGAAGTCGACCACGATCTCGGACCTGTCATCGATCTGCGTGATTTCGGTCGACGGGGCTACCTGATCGCCAACGTTCAAGGTGATGATCCCGACCCAGCCGGAGATCGGGGCGACGATCTTGCGGCGCTCGATCTCGAACTGCGCCTCCTTCAGGTCCAACTCCGCGGTCTGGAGGTTAAGTGTCGCGTTGCTCAGCTGGATTCGAGTCACAGTGGACCCCAGAGCGTTCACGCGGTCCAGGGCGTCTCGGGCATCCTGCATAAGGAACTGCGCGCGCTCCAGTTCGATCCTCTGGATATCGTCATTCAATGTCGCGACGACATCGCCGGCATTCACGTATCCGCCCGACTGGACATTGATGGACGCCACGTTGCCCGACACCTCGGGCACGAGTGATGCGCTTCGAATGGCGCGACCGTCTCCGATCGTTGTGATCTCGTCGAAAAGATTGGCTTCGCCGACAGCGGCCGTGATCACGGCCACCGGCCCCGCTGGACCGCGGCCCGGACCGCCTCCGCCACCCTGCGCGCCGTTGCCTCCGGCCGGTGGCTCTGTTGCCGTGATGCCGAAGGGTTCCAGGAGTCCGAAGCGATCAAGGATCGGCAAGGAACCGGGAACAAAGGTCACGAGGCCCCAGAACGAAATGCCAAGCGCCAGGACCGTTGCGAGGACCTGTTTCAGAAACGACATCTTTTCACCTCATGAGCGGACGAACCACGCAGCCGACCGTCACTTTACCATTTCGTAGCTAGCGCAACACTACCGCCCGGAAAGCCCGATGGACAAACACTCAATCGTTATTCTCGCCCCGCAGCCGCGCTTCGTTGACGAATGGCGGCGATTGAGACCCCAACTGCCATCGAAAGCGCCCGAGTTCGATTGGTTGCACAAGCTGCAAGCGCAATCCGGCGCGTGGGAAAGTCGCATGGGTCTCCTGTTCGTTCTGCTCCGAGGCCAGCCTTGTTCAGGGAGGGAGTGCAGAGTCGAAAGGCGTCTCGCGACGGGACATAACGCCGAGTTGACTCCTTGTGACTTCATTTTCAAAGCTATTCTTCGATTTTGTGACTAGGGACAGTCGCAGGGCCCCGTGTCGGGTCGCCCTGATGATCTCTGGACCCCACGTTGAAGAATCCGGCCATGCTTTCAGGACTACCTGTGCCCCGCGAGACCGAGACAGCCAAAGCCTTGCCGGGCGTTCGACCGTTCGACCGCGATGCCGTTGGTGCACAACTCGGCCAACTTCCGGTCCGGCGCCATTCTCACGTCGAAGCGATCAGGCTCCGCATGTGTTCAGCGCCCGCCACATGCGCTACCATCGGCCCGTATCCGACCCAGATCGAAAGCCATTCGGAAAGTGTTCCAGATCGTCTGCATTTTTCGGTCGTGTTGCCAAAGCCTGGCCGCCGGGTTGCGGGTCTCCCGGTTGAAGTCATCGAGCGTTCAGGGGCCGAACGTCGTGCCGGTATCGTCGGGCTCGGATGATTGACGCCGCACTCATCCCGATTCAGCGCCGGGTGCTGGCCAAACCGGCGCAGCGCCTTGTCGCCTGGGGCATCCATGCCGACCAAATCACGCTGGCCGGCTTCATGCTTGGGGCGCTGGCATTGCCCGCGCTTGCCTACGGGTTCTACGGTCTCGCTCTGGCTTTGATTGCGCTGAACCGGGCGCTGGACGGGCTGGATGGAGTGGCCGCTCGGCTCACTGCACCGACCGACCGCGGCGCTTTTCTCGATATCGCACTCGATTTCGTTTTCTACGCCCTTGTGCCCCTTGGCTTCGCCCTCGCCGATCCTGAAGCGAACGCGTTGCCGGCGGCCGTCCTGATCGCGGCTTTCGTCGGAACGGGTTCGTCCTTTCTGGCTTTCGCGACCATCGCCGCCAAGCGCGGACTGAGCGCCGAGAGCTATCCCACCAAGGGTATCTACTATCTTGGCGGTCTGACGGAGGGCGCCGAGACCATAGCGATCTTCGTGGCGATGTGCCTCTTCCCGGCGTGGTTTCCGGTCTTGGCCTATGTTTTTGCCATCGCCTGCGCCGTCACGACTCTGACAAGGTGGCATCAGGGATGGATGGCACTGTCATCAGAAAAGGAAATGTGAGACGTCGCGTTTCGAAAACGCAAGTTGGCAATCACATCACGAGATTCACACAGAACCAGGGAATACCCATGCGTGCTACTCCGATCATATCGCTCATCGCGGCCCTCGCCGGCACCCCTGTCCTTGCCGATTGGCAGGACACGCTGGAGGCCGCGCGCGGCCAGACCGTCTATTGGAATGCCTGGGGCGGAGATGACCGCACGAACGCCTTCATTGCCTGGGTCGGTGATGAGACCGAGGCACGCTACGGAGTTTCCGTCGAGCATGTCCGTCTGACCGACACCGCCGAGGCGGTAACCCGAGTGATCTCCGAGCGCGCCGCCGGGCAGGATGCAGGCGGCTCCGTCGATCTTATCTGGATCAACGGCCCGAACTTCCTGACCATGAAGGAACAGAACCTTCTGTTCGGCCCCTTTGTCGAGGCGATGCCGAACTCGCGGTATCTGGACCTGTCGCCTCAATCGTCCGCATCGCTTGATTTCACTGTCCCCGTCGAGGGCATGGAAAGCCCCTGGCGGCTCGCGAAGTTCGTGTTCAACTACGACAGCGCGCGG
>CAZRNL010000093.1:0-7486 GCA_964601395.1 uncultured Silicimonas sp.
CCAGATGGTCGATCTGGTGCTGAACGGACGTCGCCCAGAGATCCTCGAAGTCCTGTCGGATGCGGTTTCCGTCGGGATCTGTGAAGGCGACGGTGACGCGCGCGGGGCGGGCGACCCTGGCCGACAGACCGGGCAGGTTGGGCGAGGCTTCGTCCCACTCGAATGTCTCTTTCGAAGACGCCAGGATCTCGGGGTTGGCCAGCCGGACCGCGCGTCCGCGCGTCTCGGAGCAGTCGACGACCGCAAGGCGCAGCATGACGCCGATCTGGGGAGCGGCCAGCCCGTAGCCGGGCATCGCGTCCATGATCTCGACCATGTCGTCCCAGATCGCACGGTGTTCGTCGGTAATCTGGCCGACAGGCGCGGCGGCGGTGCGCAGGCGCTTGTCGGGCCAGGGAAGGAAGGGGCGCAATGTCATGAGAAGTAGACCGCTTCCAGCTCCAGCCGCACCTCTGGCGTCACGCGGTCGAAGGTGACAATTCCGTTCAGGTGGTCGAACTCGTGCTGCGCGCAGATCGCGTCGAAGCCGGTCAGCTCCTCTTCCCGCGCATCGCCTTCCAGCGTCGTCCAGCGCATCGTCACGGTCTCGGCCCTTTCGACATCCGCGGTCACGCCGGGGATCGACAGGCACCCTTCCGTCCCGGTCGCGCGCGAATCTCCCGCACCGACGATCTCGGGGTTCACCATGACGACCGGAGCCGGGTCGCCTGTCTTCCATGCCGTGTCCATCACGAATAGCCGCAGCGCCACGCCCACCTGAGGTGCCGCCAGTCCACGACCGGGAGCGGCATACATCGTCTCCAGCATGTCAGCGGCCAGCCTGCGCACGTCATCGTCGATGACCGGCACGGGTGCGCAGACTGTCGACAGCACCGGGTCGGGCCAGAGCACGATCGGCCGGATCACGCGCGCGCCCGTTCCCGTTTCAGCTTCTGCATCCTGCGGGTGATCATCTGGCGACGCAGAGGCTTCAGGTAGTCGATGAACAGCACCCCGTTCAGGTGGTCGATCTCGTGCTGGACGCAGGTGGCCCAAAGTCCATCGAAACGCTCGCCTTGTTCCTTGCCGTCCAGTCCGGTCCAGCGAACCTCGACCTCGGCGGGACGCTCGACATCGGCGTATTGCTCGGGGATCGACAGGCATCCCTCTTCGTAGACGTTCCGCTCGTCCGAGGACCAGGTGACCTCTGGGTTGATCAGCACCATCGGGCGCGCTGGCGCACCTTCCTCCTTGACGCAGTCCATCACCAGCATCCGGGACATCACGCCGACTTGCGGTGCGGCCAGGCCGATGCCGGGCGCTTCGTACATGGTCTGCAACATGTCGTCGGCCAGGCGGCGCAGGGTATCGTCGATCTCCTGCACGGGATCGGCAACGGTCTTCAGCCGCGGGTCGGGGTGAATGAGGATCGGTCGTGTCGTCATGGCGTTCATCTAGGACAAGCCCGACTTTCCCGCAAGACGCGGTACGCCTCTTGCGGTCGTAGGGAAACGGGATACGTTGCCGCGAACAGAAGAACAGGCCTGATTCATGAGTTACGATTTCGACACGCCCCGCTCGCTGCGCGGGCGGCACACCAGCAAGTACGACGGTATCCCGGCCTCCTTTGGCGTCGACGCGCCGGACATGATCGCGATGTGGGTTGCGGATATGGATTTCGCCGTCTCGCCCGCGATCCAGAAGGCGCTGAGGGACGAAGTCGACTACGGCTACATGGGCTACTTCAGCCAGCCGCAGGAGATGAGCGCGGCCTTTGCTGCGTGGTTGGAAAGCCGCCACGGCTGGTCGATCGACCCGTCATGGGTGCGCTACACGCACGGCGTGATTTCAGGATATGCGGACATAATCTCGACCTTTTCGAACGTGGGAGACAGCGTGATCCTGTTCTCTCCGGTCTATCACGCCTTCTTCCGGCAGATCGAGGCGATGGGACGCGTGGCGCACGAAAGCCCGCTGGTCCTGCGGGACGGTCAGTACCATATGGATCTCGATGCGCTTGCGGCCTCTCTCACCGGGCGCGAACGCGTACTGACATTCTGTTCGCCGCACAACCCCGGCGGGCGGATCTGGACGCCAGAGGAAATCCGGGCGGTTGCCGAGTTCTGCGCGGCGCATGATCTTGTCATGATCTCGGACGAGATCCACATGGATCTGACATTTCCGGGGGTCAACGCTACACCCACGCTCGTTGCCGCTCCCGAACATGCCGACCGGATCGTCGTCGTGACGGCAGCGTCGAAGGCGTTCAACATCGCCGGTCTGGAAACGGGACTTCTGTTCGCGCCCGACGCGGCCAACCGCAGGCGACTGGATGTAACGATCCTTGATCGCGAATCCTCGCCCAACAGGTTCGCGATGGCGGCGATCCGCGCGGCCTATGCGGACTCGGGCCCCTGGCTCGACGCGGTGGTCGATTATATCGCCGGGAACTATCGCATCCTGGCGGACCGGATGAATGCGCTGCCGGGGGTGTCCGTCATGGCGATGCAGTCCACCTATCTTGCCTGGGTCGACTTCAATGGCACGGGGATCAGCGACAAGGAACTGATGGACCGCGTTCTGCATCAGGCGCATGTCGTACCAAGCCCCGGAACGCAGTTTCGCACCGGCGGGTCCGGTCACCTGCGCTTCAACCTCGCCCTGCCACGATCCAGGCTGATCGAGGCAATGGACCGGATCGAAGAAGCGTTCTCGGACCTGCAGTAGGCTCAGCCTTCGTCGGGTTCGCGTCGGATCCGCTGTTCGGCGCGCAGCCATTCCCAACCGAGAAGCAGCAGAACAAGGACACTCAGGACGGCTGTCGCGATCTTGATCATCGCCTGCGCGGGGGACAGGATGGCGATTGCCTCGGTGTCGGTGAACGAGATGTCCTTGAGGATAAGACGCGCCGCGCCTTTTGCGGCATCTCCCTGCAAGCGATAGACCGGGATCGTGCCCAAGGCGTCGTCCATCGCCTGACGCACGAGAGGAATCAGGGTTCGTTGAAACTCGGCCCGCGCTTCTTCGAAGGAGTCATCTCCGTCCGTGGCGCGCACCTCTTCGACGAACTGGTCGATGATGGGTTGCCAGGCTGCTTTCAAGGCGGCGATCTTCGCCCTGGTTGCAAGGGTGGGGGTCAAGGACAGATCGTCCAGCCTGAGATCCGAGAGATAGAAAGAGCCGCTCTCGTAGCGGACCGCGGTGATCGTATCGACCTCGCTGGTCGCGGCCATGCCGAAGCCCGAAAGCCTGACCTCGCCTGAAAGCGCGATCTGTCCCTTTTCGCCGCTACGCCGGAAATCGATCGCGGCATCGGTTACCGTCAGCTCGATCTCCTGCGAACCGGACCTGACCGGAAGAGCGTCTTCGATACGGTCGCGTACCTCCTCCTCGGTGATCACCACCTCGAAATCGGGAACGAACAGCAATATCGCCAGTGTGACGGCAACGATCAGGCCGACGCCCCAGCCCAGGACTTTCACCATGCGCGGCAAAACGAAGTCAGTCTTCGTTGATGTCGCGGGTCCAGACCTTGAACTGACCCGGCCGGATGCCGACCGCGCGCCGGATCGCGATCCAGGTGACAAGCGACAGGACCGCGAAGACAAGGATCGTCGCGGGCAATGACCCTGCCAGACCGGGTACACCGATCAGCAACGCAAGCCCGGTCAGCGCGGCACCCGTGGCAAAACCGAGGAAGATCTGCGCGGGCGCGAGTACCTCAAGAATTGCCAGCACGAAGGCGCCGACGATCCAGATCCACCAGACCGACCACATCAGACCCGCCCCCGAAGCATCTTGAAGGCATCACCGAACGCGTCCAGCGCGTTGGCTGGGAGGACAATCGTGTTGCTGGACGGGCTGGCACCAAGTTTGTTCAGCGCCTCGACCTGTTTCAAAGCCACCTGATACTGCGCGGCTTCCAATCCGTTTCGGGCAATAGCCTCGGCCACGACACCTGTCGCGTAGGCTTCGGCGTCGGCCTGCACGCGGCGGGCCTTGGCGGCCTGTTCGGCGGAATAAAGCTCCGCGTCGGCATTCAGTTCAACGGCCCGCTTCGCGCCCTCGGCCCGCGTCACGGCCGCCCGGCGCTCGCGCTCGGCGGCGAGCTGCTGAAGCATCGCGTCGCGCGTTGCCTGATCGAGGTTCACGTCCAGGATCTCGGCTCGGGTCACTTCGATACCCCAGTCGTCGACCTGGTCTTCCACCGCCAGCTTGATGGTGGTGATGAGGGTCGAGCGGTTCGACTGCACTTCGTCCAGTTCCATCTTGCCGATCTCGGCACGCACGATGCCGGCCACGGTCGTCGCGATGGCGGCGTCTACGTCACGGATCCGGTAGACGGTCTTTTCCGGCTCGATGATCCGGTAAAAGACCGAGGTCTCGACCTGCACCAGCACGTTGTCCGCGGTGATCGCGTCCTGGCTGGCGGTGGGAAGCTGACGCTCGAGAATCGAGATCTGATGCGCCACGCGGTCCAGGAACGGCACGATGAAGTTGATGCCCGGTCCCAGAACGGTTTTCAGGCGACCAAAGCGCTCCACCACGTGCTTTTCGGACTGCGAAACGATTCTGACGCCCTTGTAGACGCAGAGGATGATGAAGCCGGCGAACAGGATCGTGGCGACACCCCCGCCGCCGATCAGACCTATAATCTCGTCCATGCAAATCCCTCGATAAAGCTCCCCGCGGATTAGATGGATGGCTTCCGTCCGCGATTCAATGACTTAGCCGATTGAGGTGCTGCAATTGTTCTTTGTGTCACCGCCGGGACACGAGCGGGATCGCGGGCATTTCAGGGTATCTGCCCGCTTTTCCCGTCGGCGCGGTGGGCGGCGAGATAGATTTCCAACCGCCTGCGGTGGTGCGGAATGGTCTTTTCATGCGCCAGAAACCAGTCGATCGGGGCAAGCCGCCATTCCTGGCCCTCGTCTCCGAAACGAACCGCGGTCGCGTCGAATCCGGGCTGCTCGGAGACGAAGAAGCACACGGTGCCGCCGGTGTCGTTCCTGCCTTCGGTCCGCCAGTGAAGGTCGGAGATCTGCAGCGTCAGCCCCAGCTCCTCGCGAAGTTCCCGCAAGACGCAGTCTTCCGGCGTCTCAAGCCCCTCGCGCCCGCCGCCGGGCAAATCCCAGTGGCCTGGCCACGGTATGTGGGCCAGATTGTCGCGCAGGATCGCCACGATCCGGTTGCCGCAGAGTATGGCCAGTTTTGCGCCGTCGAAGTCGGTCATGGTCCAAAGCATCGCATTCCGGTCCCTGCCGCTGCAATAGCCGTCGCGGCGCGTCCGGGACCGGAGTATGATGGCGCCATGCCTTCCCTGTGCCGCGATTGTCTTACCACGTTCGAGACCGGACCCCGTTGCCCGGCCTGCGGTCGGCCGCGCGTGATTTCGCACCCCGAGTTGTTCGACCTGTCCATCGCGCACATGGACTGCGACGCCTTCTACGCCAGCGTCGAGAAGCGTGACGATCCTTCGCTTCGCGACAAGCCCGTGATCATCGGCGGCGGCCGGCGCGGCGTGGTCTCGACCGCGTGCTACATCGCGCGCATTCGCGGCGTGCGTTCTGCCATGCCGATGTTCCAGGCGCTCAAGCTGTGTCCCGACGCGGTGGTCGTGAAGGGTCGAATGAGCGCCTATGTCGAAGTCAGCCGCCAGATCCGCGCGATCATGGACGACCTGACCCCTGTCATCGAACCCCTGTCGCTGGACGAGGCGTTTCTGGACCTGTCCGGCACCGCCCGGCTGCACCACGCGCCGCCTGCGGTGATGCTGGCGCGCCTGGTCAGGCGGATGGAGTCGGAACTCGGGCTATCCGGTTCGATCGGGCTCAGTCACAACAAGTTTCTCGCCAAGGTCGCCAGCGACCTCGACAAGCCGCGCGGGTTCTCGGTGATCGGCAAGGCCGAGACGATGGCGTTCCTCAAGGACAAGCCGGTGCGGATGATCTGGGGCGTCGGCGGGCAGACCCAGGCGGCGCTCGACAAGGCCGGGATCAGGACCTTCACCGACCTGCTCAGGTGGGACAAGACCGATCTGGTCGCCCGCTTCGGCAGCATGGGCGAGCGGCTCTGGCATCTCGCCCGAGGCGAAGATCGCCGCCGCGTGTCGGCCAATGCTCCGGTCAAATCCATCTCGAACGAGACCACGTTCGGAGAGGACACATCCGACCCGGAGATCCTCGACGGTCACATCTGGCGGCTGGCCGAGAACGTGGCCGACCGGGCCAAGGCGCGGGACAAGGCGGGGCTGGTAGTCACGCTGAAGCTGAAGCGGTCCAATCACACCACGCTGACGCGGCGCACGTCGCTGACCGATCCGACGCAGATCGCCGACCGCATCTACCGTACGGCGCGGGCGCTGCTGGACCAGACGGGCGACGAGGGCCCTTACCGCCTGATCGGTGTCGGCATCTCGCACCTGTCGGACGCAGGCGGCGCCGACACGTCGGGAGACCTTCTGGACCCGCAGGCCAAGGCTCGGGCAGCGGCGGAACGGGCGTCGGATGCGATTCGCAAACGATTCGGGCCGGATGCCATCGTCAAGGGCCGCTCGTTGCGCTGAGCCTAGTCGATAAGCGGTAGTGGGCGGGCACGTGGCCGCTTGAACTCGCCCTTCATCGCCCGCCTCTCGTGTCCCGGCCGGGCGATCAGCTCTGAGGTCAGGGTCAGAGGCTGCACCTGGCCTGCGATGCGCGCGCGGTAGACCGGCAGGCTTTCGGCGACGCGCATCACATAGTTGCGCGTTTCGTCGAAGGGGATGTGTTCGATCCAGTCGACGATGTCGATGGCGCCCTGGCGCGGGTCGCCTCGGTCTCTCATCCAGCGTATCGGGCGGCCAGGCCCTGCGTTGTAGCCCGCCGAGACCATGATGATGTTGCCCCCGAAAGTCGCCATCAGTTCGTCCAGATAGGCGGTGCCGAGGCGGGCATTGTAGGCGGGATCGGCGATCAGCCGGTCGCGGCTGTAGGGCAGCTCCAGGTACTGGGCTACCTCCTTGGCCGTGCCCGGCATGAGCTGCATCAGCCCGCGCGCGCCAACGCCGCTCATCACCACGGGGTCGAACTCGCTTTCGCGCCGGGCTATGGCCAGTGCCAGTTCGCGCGGAACCGGCATGTCGGGCACGCCCAGGTCGACGACCGGGTAATAGGCCGAGGCGACCACGATCCCGCGTCCGGCGGCTGCCTTGCCGACCATGACCGCCAGATGCGGCTCGTCTACCGACAGCAGATAGTCGCCCATGCTGCCGATGTCCTCGCGCGGCAGGGTCTCGGCCAGATGAGTCAGGAACTGCTCGGCCAGGTTGCGCTCGCCTGCGGCGATGAACAGGCGCGCGGCCTCGAAGGCGCTGCTTGTGGCAAGGCCGGTGGCGTGCCAGTCGGGGAACGTCTCTGTCCCTGTCAGCTGTGCTTCCATCGGCAGCCCGGCCATCTCGGCGGCCAGCAGGCCATAGAAGCTGGTCTGGTATTCAGCGCCGAAGGCGTAGGCCATTCGGGCGTTGTCCGGG
>CAZRNL010000093.1:7496-9218 GCA_964601395.1 uncultured Silicimonas sp.
GTCGCCGCGCAGTTCGTGGGCGCGGCCTTCCCAATAGCCGGCGCGGCCCAGCGAGATCGGCGTCTCGACCGAGCCCCTGAAGCGCAGGAAGTGCTTTAACGCCGCGTCGCCATCCTTCTTGTAGACCAGCGCGATATACCCGGCCAGCCATTCCAGGTCGGCAAAGTTCGAGCCTTGGGTCAGCCCGTGCGAAGCGGCCAGACGATAGGCCACTTCCGTGCGCCCGGCCCGCATCTCGGCCCGCGCCAGTCCGCGCCGCCAGCCGGCCCAACGGTCAGGTTCGCCCAGGTTCGCCGCGTCCGCCTCCAGCATCAGTGCGATGGCGTCCTCGTTCCGGCCTTTCCGCGCCCGCCATTGCATCCGCTCGAAGCCAAGTCCGGGGTTGTCGGCCAAGGATGCGGGAACCGCCTCGATCAGCGTATCGACGCCCGCGGCGTTCTCGCGCAGCGCCTGACGCGCCCGCGCCAATGCCTGCCAGCCCTTGCTGACCCGCGGAAGCATCCGGTTGGCGTCACTGTCGGCGCCGCGCCAGAGAAGCATGTCCAGCCGCTCTTCGTGGAGCGCGCCCAACGCGGGGCCATAGTCCCGGAGAAGAGTCGTCTCGTCCGCTGGCGACAGTGTCTTGGTCAACCAGGTCCGCACCGCTTCGGCCTCCGCATCGGCGGTCATGCCCTTGGCGCGATAGGCGGCGATCAGGGTGAGCGCCCCGCCCCCAGTCTGAGGTGGTTCGGCCCGGAAATAGGCGATGACCTCGTCGGCGCGCGACCCATAGGGCACCTTTTCCTCGCCTCTTCGGCGCATCAGCTTCAGGCCAGGCCAATCGTCCCGGCGCTCCAGAAATCGCTGTATCGCGTCGAAATCGCCGCCGCCGCCGCGCAGCCGGTGCCATTCGATGATGTCGCGGGCGACGGACCCCGCCGCTTCGCCGGTGGTCAGGGCGACGTTCCAGTCACCCTTCTGCATCGCCGTGACCGCACGCTTGTAGGTGGCAATATCCCCTGCACCCTGGGCGAGGACCCCGGTGCTGGTCCAGATGATGAGAAGTGTGGCAATCAGGGCCTTGAACATGGCAGCAGGTCCGTCCGTCATCCGCCCCTCAGCGTCAGGAGGATTGCATTTCAGGGGCATCTTGGCAATTCCCCTCTTGAGATATAGGGTCCGCGCGCCACCCAGGGCGGCATAATGACAACGAAGGAGACGCGTCATGTTCCATGGCTCCATGCCGGCACTCGTCACCCCGTTCCGGGATGGCAATCTGGATCTCGACGCGCTCAAATCGCTGGTCGAATGGCATATCGAATCGGGGTCCACCGGTCTTGTGCCGGTCGGGACGACGGGCGAAAGCCCGACGCTGACCCATGCCGAACATGAAACCGTTGTGGAAGAGGTCGTCAAGGCCGCCGCCGGTCGCGTTCCCGTGATCGCGGGTGCCGGGTCCAACAACACCGCCGAAGGCATCCGCCTTATCCGTCACGCCGCCGCCGTTGGAGCGGACGCCGCGCTGGTGGTGACGCCCTATTACAACAAGCCGACGCAGGAAGGGCTGTATCAGCACTTCAAGGCGATGCACGACGCGGCCGATATTCCGATCATAATCTACAATATCCCGCCCCGCTCGGTCGTCGACATGACGCCCGAGACGATGGGCCGCCTGGCGGAATTGCCCCGGATCGTGGGCGTGAAGGACGCGACCGGAGATCTGTCGCGCGTCTCGAAGCAGCG
>CAZRNL010000093.1:9228-9526 GCA_964601395.1 uncultured Silicimonas sp.
ATTACCTGCGGCAAGGATTTCGTCCAGTTGTCCGGCGAGGACGCGACGGCGATCGGATTCAACGCGCAGGGCGGGGTAGGCTGCATCAGCGTGACCGCGAACGTCGCGCCGAAGCTCTGCGCCGAGATGCAGGCGGCGACGGGCCGGGGCGACTATGCTGCGGCGCTCGAGATCACCGACCGGCTGATGCCGTTGCATATCTCGATCTTCCTCGAACCGGGACTTGCAGGCGCGAAGTACGGCTTGTCGCTTCTCGGGCGGTGCAGCGAGGACGTGCGCCTGCCGCTGGTGGGGCTGA
>CAZRNL010000094.1:0-9510 GCA_964601395.1 uncultured Silicimonas sp.
AATCGCGCACGCAACCCACGCGGTCGGAGGGTTCGCCGTTCTCGATCCGGCTGTCCCTAATCCGAGGATGCCACCGCGGCAGGCCGTTGAAATCGCGAATCCGCTCCCAGACTTTCGCGGCAGGCGCGTCGATGACCGATGATATGTAGACGCGCGGCATCTATTTCTTCCCTCCCTCAGGAGCTGCATCCTTGCCGCCGCTGCCCTCGGCCTTCTTCGCTGCATCTGATATGCGCTGCATGTCCGAGGCCTCCCGTATCAGCCCGCCCTGCTTGGCCAGGGTGCCGCCCTCTATCCCGATGTCCGCCAGAAGCGAGTCGATCAGCGGCGCCTGCACGCGGTAGCGAAGCGCCGAGTTGATAACCTCGTCGGTCGGGCTGCCGCCCTCGCGGCCACCCCCGCCGGTTACGCCGTCGAGCTGCATGATCCGGATATCCTGGATCTTCTCAAGCGGCTTGACCGAGGCCGCCACGATCCCCTCCACATGCTCCAGCATCTTGCGCTTGAAGAGCGAATGGCGCGCCTCGTCGGTGAGGATGTTCTCGGCCTCGTTGATGAGCTTGGCGGCCTCGGCCTCCACAGCCGCGCGGACCTGCGCGGCCTCGGCCATCAGCCGCGCCTCGGCCGCTGCCTTCTCGGCCATAAGCACGTCGATGGACTTCTTGCGGTTCGCGACCTCTGTCTCGCGCACGGTCTTTACCTTCTCCTCGGCCTGGGCCGCGCTAGCCCGCGCGGCATCGGCTTCGGCCCTTGCCGCGCTTTCTTCGAGCGACTTCTGATAGAGCGCGATGGCCTTTTCCATTTGCGCCGTCTCCACCGCCTTCTCGCGGCTCACCTCGAGCTCGCGGCGGATCCTTTCGTGGTCGATCCGGATTTCGTCGAGACCGCGTTCCGAAGCGATCCGGGCGCGTTCGATATCCTCGCGGCTTTCGATCTCGGCCTCGCGCAACGCCTGTACACGCGCGATCTCGAGCTGTTCGATCGCGCGGCGCCGTTCCAGCCGGGCGGCTTCGACGGCTTTCTCGCGGTCGACCTCGGCCGCCTCGACGTCGCGCTTGGCGGCAATCTCGGCCTGGGTGACACTGGCTTCGGCGGCGACGCGCTTCTGCTTCGATTCCGAAAGCTTCACGACGCGGGTCTGTTCGGCCTCCTCGACCGCGCGTTTGCGCTCGATGTCGGTGACCTCGCGGGTCTTCTGGCTGGCGATCCGATCCTGCTCCAGTGCCAATTCGGTTGCCACGCGGGCCTTCTCCACCGACTCGCGGCTGGCGATCTCGGCCTCCTCTATGCCGCGCTCCTTCTCGATCTCGCGAGCGCGGACCTCCTGTTCGGCCGCGATGCGCTCGGCTTCCAGGGCGCGGCGCTGAGCGATCCGGGCCTGCTCCACCGCCTCGTCGGCTGCAACCCGCGCCTCGTCAATGACGCGGTTGCGCGCGATCTCGCGCGACTTCGTGTCCTCATCGGCGGCGATCCGGGTTGCAGCGATCTCTTTCTCGCGCGCGATCCGCGCGGCCTCGACGGCCTCACTCGCGGCGATTTCCGCGGCATCGATGGCCTGCTTCCGCGCGATCTCGAGTTCGCGAATGCGCTGGTCCTCGGCAATGCGCGCCTCGCTGATCTGGGAATCCTGAAGGATGCGCATGCGGTCTACGGCTTCGCGCGCTGTGATTTCGGCTTCATCGAGCGATTTCTGCCGTGCGATCTCCCGCTGGCGAATGTCCTCCTCTCCCTTGATGCGAGTCTGGGCAAGCAACAGGTCCTGGGCCATGCGGCGTCTTTCGCTCGCCTCGTTCGCCTCGATCTCTGCCTCGCGGATCGCTTTCTGGCGCCCGATCTCGAGTGCCTGCGTTTCCTTCTCCTTCGCAATGCGGTCGGCATCCACTGCGCGTTCCTGCGAAATTCGGGCGCGTGCAGTCGCTTCCTGCGCTGCGATCTCGGCTTCCTCGATGGCTTTCTGACGCGCGATCTCCTTGGACTGCGTTTCCTGTTCATTCAGGATGCGCGCTTCCCTCACAGCGCGCTCTTGCATGATGCGTGCGGTCTCGGTCGCCTGCAGCGCCTCGATCTCCTCGGCCTCGATCTCTTTCTGGCGCGCGATCTCGCGCGAACGGATGGCACGCTCCGAAGCAATCCGCGCCTCGGCAATGGACTTGTCGTTCGAGATACGAGCCGTCTCGATGGCTTCGCGGGCCAGGATCTGGGCGGACTCGGCCTCGGTTTCGCGTTGGGCCCGCTCGCGGGCCAGTTCAGCCCGCTGCTGCGCGCGCCGAAACTCGACGTCGCGCTCTTGGCTCAGCCGCGCTTCCTCGCCTTCGCGCTCGATGTCGAGTGACAGCTTTTCCGCCTCAAGATTGCGGGCGCGGATCTTGATCATCGAGTCCTGCTCGATGTCATTGCGCAGTTTGCGGCGCTCCTCGATGTCCTTGATCAGCGCCGTCAGGCCCTCGGCGTCGAACCTGTTGGACGGGTTGAAGTACTCCAGCGCGGTCTGGTCGATGTCGATGATCGCGACGCTTTCCAATTCCAGCCCGTTCTTTTCCAGATCTTCCTGCGCCATCTCCTTGACGCGCGTGACATAGGAATTGCGGTTCTCGTGCATCTCGCCCATCGCCATTTCGGCGGCGACGGCGCGCATGGCGCTCTCGAACTTGCCCGCCAGGAGACCGTGCAGGTTCCCGGCCTCAAGTGTCCTGCGGCCAAGGGTCGAGGCTGCCATCGAGACGGCTTTCCGTTCCGGCCGCACGCGAACGTAGAACTCGGCCTCCACATCCACACGCATCCGGTCCTTCGTAATCAGTGCCGCTCCATTGGTGCGGCTGACCGCCAACGGAAGTGTGTTCATGTTCACCGGCGTGATGTCGTGGATGATCGGCCAGACGAAAGCGCCGCCGTCGATTACCACCTTTTCGCCCAGGAAGCCGGTCCGCACGAAGGCGACCTCCTTCGTCGAGCGCCGGTAAAGCCACTGCATGACCCAATAGATGATGGCGATGACCACCACGGCCACAATGAGCCACAGGATTAGTTGACCTATGATCTGTCCGGTCATGTTCTCTCTCCCCACGTTCCCGCGTCAGCGGCCCTTGATGGCCTTGAAGGCGCGTGTCTGTTCCGTCAGCGCAACCTCGGTCGGCAGACGCTCCATCGAGGAGGCGCCGTAGAAACCGTGGCAGGCGGACGTGTTCTTCAGTATGAATTCGGCGTCTTCGGGCATAGCCACAGGCCCGCCGTGGACAAGAATGATCGCATCCGGGTTGATGCGTAGCGCGGCCTCGGCCCAGCCGTCGACCAGTGCGGGACAGTCGGCAAGCGTCAGCGCCGTTTCGGCTCCGATGGAGCCGCCGGTGGTCAGGCCAAGGCGGCAGACGATGATGTCGGCCCCGGCCTTCGCCATCGCCGCCGCGTCGTCTTCGTTGAAGACATAGGGCGTCGTCAGCATGCCCTTTGCACGGGCCGCCGCGATCATGTCGACCTCAAGCCCATAGGACATCCCCGTTTCTTCCAGGTTCGCCCGGAAAGTTCCGTCGATCAGCCCGACCGTCGGGAAGTTCTGCACTCCCGCAAAGCCGATCCGCTTGAGATCGTCCAGAAAGACGTCCATCAGCCGGAAGGGGTCGGTCGCGCAGACGCCCGCCAGAACCGGAGTTCTTTTCACGACCGGCAGGACCTCGGCAGCCATCTCGACGACTATCGCGTTTGCATCGCCATATGGCATGAGCCCTGCCAGGCTGCCCCGCCCAGCCATGCGATAACGGCCGGAATTGTAGATCACGATAAGATCGATACCGCCGGCTTCCTCGCACTTGGCCGACAGCCCCGTGCCAGCGCCGCCGCCGACGATGGGAATGCCGCGCGCGACCATGTCGCGGAACTTCGCGAGAATGCTGTCCCGGTCGATCATCTTCCTGCCTCTCGTTTGCGAGCCGGCCGTCCGCCGTGCAGTTCGCGGAATGCCGCGACTACAGCGGCGGCGAATTCGGGGGCGTTTATGTTCTGCGGCAAGCGGATCAGCTGGCGCTGCGCGGTCTGCCGCACCGTGTCCTCAAGCGCGGTGAAAAGCGCGTGCCGCGCCTTCGGATCTTCGAACGGCCTTTCGGGCGCATCGAGAGCCGAGACCCCGCCCTCGGGCAGGAAGAACCGGACGGGCCCCTCCATTTCGTTCAGCCGCCCGCCGATCCACCGACCCATCCTGGCGCATTCCTCCTCCGCCGTCCGCATCAGCGTGACCTGAGGATTGTGTTCGTAGAACGTCCGGCCCCGGTACTTCTCGGGAACCGTCTCGGGCGGGCCGAAATTCACCATGTCCAAAGCGCCGACCGACCCGATGTAGGGCATGCGCTTGCGGATGACGGCACCGAAGCGGTCCTCGGTCGCGGGGAACACCCCGCCCATCATCATGTCGCAGATCTCGGTCGTGGTGATGTCGATCACACCCGTGATCTTGCCTCCGTCGATCAATTTCTCCATCGACTGCCCGCCGATGCCGGTGGCGTGGAACACCAGGCAATCGTAATCGTCCTCAAGCACATCGGTGATCTGGCTGACGGCCGGGGTCGTGACGCCGAACATGGTCAGACCTATGGCCGGCTTGCCGACGCGGCGCACCGGGGCAACCCTTCGCGCCGTCACCATCCCGACCATGGCCTGCGCAGCGTTGGACAGGACCTCTTCGGTGATCGCGTTCAGCCCCTGCACGTCCGCGACCGAGTGCATCATCATGATGTCCGCGGGGCCCACGTACTTCGAGACCTCTCCGGAGGCGACGGTGGAGACGATCAGCTTCGGCACGCCTACCGGCAGCGCCCTCATCGCGGGCGCGACGATAGCCGTGCCGCCCGAACCGCCCGCCGACAGGATGCCCGCCACTCCTTCCTGACGCGCCATCCAGCGCTGGAACGCCAGCGTCATGCCCGCAACCGACTGGCCCCGGTCGCCTGTGAAAACGCCCGCCGCGCCGCGCGGATGGAAGGCCGCGATCTGGTGCGCGGGGATCTCGGCGCCGGAGTGATTGCCGCTGGTAGACAGATCCACCATCCGCACCGGAAGGCCCGCGGCGCGAATGAGGTCGCGCATGTATCGCAGTTCCGCACCCTTGGTATCGAGTGTGCCTGCGATCAGGATGACATTCTCGCCCGGCGCTGCGAGCGGGCGAATTTCGGCCTGCACCCCTGATGTCGTGGCCGCCCCCGTGGTCACGACCCGCGCCGCGCGTTCGATCTGGGCAACCGGCGCGGGCTGGGACCAGCGCGTGGGGATCCTGGGGTTCGAGACGTAGATCTTGACCGGCTGCGGCCCGGTCGGGCGAGCGGCGGACCCGCCGGTCGGCTCGTCCGCGGAAACCGGCGCGGCTGCCTCCACATCGTCATGTGCATGGCGACCTACACCCAGAAGACGCTGCTGCAGGTCCCGATCGGCGGCCAGTTCGCCGGCGAGCACGATGCGGTTGATCTGCCCGTTCACCATGATCGCGACGCGATCGGCCACAGCGCAGGCGACACCGATGTTCTGCTCGATCACGAGAACGTTCATGTCGCCCTCGTCGGCAAGCCGGAGAAGCATCTCCTCGACCTGCGTCACGATCACTGGGGCAAGGCCTTCGGTCGGTTCGTCCATGACAAGGAGGCGCGGGTTCGACAACAGCGCGCGCGATATAGCGAGCATCTGCTGCTCACCGCCCGAGAGCTGACCGCCGCCGTTCGACTTGCGCTCCGCCAGCCGGGGAAAGGTCGAATAGATCCGCTCGATGCTCCAGGCGCCGCCCTTCTGCTCGACCATCTTCAGGTGCTCGTCGACAGTGAGCGACCGCCACAAGCGGCGGCCCTGCGGGACGTAGCCGATGCCCATGCGCGATATCTCGGCCGGTGCCACGCCGACCAGCGACTGTCCGTGGAAGCTGATCGAACCGGACGCGGGCTGCACGAGACCCAGAACCGCCTTGCAAAGCGTGGTCTTTCCCATGCCGTTCCGGCCGACAACCGACAGAACACCGCTTTCAAGCTTCAGGTTCACGCCCTGCAACGCGTGCGACGCCCCATAATAGACGTTCAGACCGCGCACCTCGAGCGCGACCGGCCCCTTCCTTTCGCCGCGCTCAGCCATGACCGCCTCCGAGGTAGAGTTCCTGCACTTCGGCGTCGTTCTCGATTTCCTCGGGCGTGCCCTCCTTGAACACCCGCCCGTTGTGCATCATCGTCACGCTTTCTGCGACGCGCAGCGCCACATCCATATCGTGTTCGATGATGATGTAGCCGATATGCGACGGCAGGCCATTCAGGATCGAGACCAGTTCCCCGCGCTCGGTCGGCGACAGTCCCGCCGCGGGCTCGTCGAAGAGAATGAACCGAGGCGCACCGGCAAGCGCGAGCGCGATTTCAAGCTGGCGCTGCTGGCCGTAACTCAGGTTCGAGACCAGCATGTCTCGGTAGTCCGTCAGGTGCACGGCCTCGATCAGCTCTTCGGCGCGGACCCGAAGCGCCTCCCCGTCACGCGCCCTCAGGAACGAGAACCGGCCGCGGGACACGCCCTGGCAGGCAAGGTAGACGTTGTCCGACACGGTCAGGCCACCGAAGAGAAGGCTGATCTGGTACGTCCGGCGTAGCCCCCGGCGAATACGTTCGTAGGCAGGGAAAGAGGTCACGTCTTCGCTAAACAGGCGGATCGTTCCCGACGTCGGCAGGAAATCACCTGTCACGCAATTGAACAACGTGGTCTTGCCTGCGCCGTTCGACCCCAGCACCGCGCGGCGTTCGCCGGATCTGACCGTCAGCGTCACGTCGCTGATCGCGGCAAGCGCTCCGAACATCTTGGTCACTCCCCGCAGCTCCAGCGCGTTTCGCGAACTGACCGAGCCCAGCCGATCGACGGAGTTTTCGACAAGGGTCATTCGCCGCCCCCGGTTAGTGGATCGTGCGCCTTTCGCCGACGGTCCTTCCAGCGCTCCCAGAGACCTAGAACACCGTCCGGTGAGAAGAACACGATTGCGAGAAAACCAAACCCGATCAGCAGCTTGAAGCGTTCTCCTGACATACCGAATGCGGTCAGAACATCGGGCGAAAAGGTCCGTAGAAGCACATAGATCAACGCCCCGATGAACGGACCGATTGGTCGCGAAATGCCGCCCACAACGGCGATCACAAGGATATCGATGACGGCCGGAATGCCTGCAGTGCCGGGTGAGATCTGGGCGTTCTGCCAGACCAGAAGGATGCCGCCAATCGCCGCGACAACGCTTGCAAAGGTATAGGCGGCGACACGGTGTGCTGTTACGTTGAAGCCCAGTGCGGCCATTCTACGCGGATTGTCGCGAACCCCTTGAAGAGCCAGGCCGAAGGGCGTGCGCGAGGCATAGAGCACCGCGCCATAGCAGATCGCGGCGCAGACCAACGTGAGGTAGTAGAACAGCATCGGCTGCCGCCAGTCCAAACCGAACAGCATCGGCGGCACGACCAAGTTGAAGCCCGAGTAGCCGTTGAAGATCTCGTAATTCTGGCGCGTGAAGTAGAAAAAGGCTGATGCTATCGCGAGAGTGATCATGATAGTGTAGATACCCTCGGTCCGCACCGCGAGCGCGCCCACCATCGTTCCGAAGATCGCCGCGACGACGATTGCAACGGGGATATAGAGCCACCAAGGCAGCCCCATGCTGATCTCGGCCATGCCCGAGCTGCCGAAGATCGCGACCATGTAGCCCGCCATCGCCGCGACTGACATCTGGATCAGGCTCACCATGCCGCCATAGCCTGCAAGGAACATCAGGCTGAGCGCGATGATCCCCAGGATGAAGGTCCATCCCATGACCTGGAACAGGATGAAATCGTTGGCCCAGACAGGCATGGTGAGAAGCACGAGGATCAGCGCCCACCATCCGGCCGGCACCTTCTCGACCCAAAAGGGTTCGACTCCGTTCGCCTTCCTAGGTTGATCCACCATCGCCATCTAACGCGTAGCCCCAAGCAGTCCCTGCGGCCGGAAAGCCAGGACCGCGGCCATGATCAGGAAGGTGAACACGACGGAATAGGTAGGCGCATAGACGAGACCCAACTGCTCGGACAGTCCGATCACCAGCGCTCCGACTGCGGCTCCGGGGATCGACCCCATGCCACCCACGATCACGACGACAAGCGAGGCAAGCAGGAACCGGGTGTCCTCGCCCGGCGACAGCGACTGGAACGTGCCTCCGACGATACCGGCCATCCCGGCCAGACCGGCGCCGAAGGCGAAAACGGCCGTGAAGACGTACTGTATTCGCACGCCCGAGGCGGCAAGCATCTCGCGGTCGTCCACGCCGGCACGGATTAGCATTCCCAGCCGAGTGCGGTTCAGGATCAGCCACATGGCAATACCCATCACGATGGCGGCAAAAAGGATGGCCATGCGGACTGCCGGATATCTGAGGTAGGTGATCTTCCCCTCGTCGCCGACCGACGAGATGATGGGCAGGGTCATGGGCCCGGAAAGCCATTCCGGCGAGAGGATCGTGTAGGATTGCCCGCCCCAGATCCAAAGCAGGATGTCGGCGATCACCACGGAGAGCCCGATCGTCACCATCGTCTGGCGTAGTTCCTCGCCCTCCATGCGACGGAACACCTGGTTCTGCAGGATGACACCCAGGATCGCGACGAGGGTGAAAACTACCGGGAAGGCAATCAGCCACGATCCGGTCGCCTCGGAGATTTCGAAGCCGAGATACCCGCCGAGAAGGTACAGCGAGCCATGCGCAAGATTGACGTTCCTCATCAGGCCGAAGATCAGCGTGAAACCGGACGCCACGAGGAAATAGAGCGCCCCCAATGTGATTCCGCCGAAAAGCGCGTTCAGGAAAATGCGCTTTCGGCCAAGTGCTTCCTCCAGTTCATCGGACCAGGGAGCGAATATCAACCACAGCACAATCGCGATCAGCACCGCGACGATCAGCGACCAGACGGGATGACGTCTGTAGAACTCCTGCACTTTGCTGCTCCCTTGCGCCCGAAGGCGCCCTCCTCAGTACTTCGACGAACGTAGCGTGCAGCATCGCGCAGGGTGATACCCGAAAGTCTGATCCTTGTTCCCGAGGGAGGGAAACCTGCTTGATCAGGCGACGTGAACAGAACGCCGGTAGGCCGAAGGCGGCACCACGCCGTTCGCGATAAAGAACCGCGAGAAACTTGCCTGACTCGAGAAGCCAAGGTCGAACCCGATATTCGCCACCGCCTCTTCGGTCGCAGCCAGCCGGTCAATCGCGCGCTCCATCCGAAGCGCGTTGCCATAGAGATTCGGGGTCAGTCCGACCTGGGCCCGGAAAAGCTTGAAGAAATGCGGCCTCGACAACCCGACCTCGCGCGCGACAAAATCAAGCTCAAGCGCTTCGCCCACATGCTCCTGCATGAGTTTGAGGGCCCGCCGTATGCGATAGTCCCGACGCGGCAGGTCTGGTCCCGTGAAGGCTGCCCCGCGCGAGGTCCATTGCCAGGACTGGTCGAACGACATCTGGGTCAGCGCACAGAGCCGCTCTTCGAGCAGGGGATCCTC
>CAZRNL010000095.1:0-9500 GCA_964601395.1 uncultured Silicimonas sp.
GTGCAGATCGCCGAACTGCTGGGAAACCGGGTGCTGCAGAAGGCCTGACGGCTCGTTCCGGGATGACAGGGCAGGGCCGTCCGAAGGGGCGGCCCGTTCGCATTGTATCCAGGTTATCCACAAACCGGGGTGCACAATCCGCGATTGTTTTCCTTGGCGAAATCCCGGATTTTGTTCAGAAAAAAATTCCCGGGACGGGCAGGCTTTCGGGCGGTCGGATCGAGCGGCCTTGGAAACATGGTGAATCGCAGATGAAATGACCGGGGCCCCGGTGGCTGTCGACCCGAGCGCCGCAATTCCGCCGCAATTCGCCTCAATTCCTGCCGCAATTCAGCGAAAAGACTGGACCCACGAGGTTATCTCTCCGGGGGAGTGCGCGATGAAACCGATCACCGACGACGTAGTGCAGGGCCTTCTCAAGGGACTCGAGATGCGCGAAAGGTCAGCGCTGAACCGTTTGAACGCGCAAGCGGCGGCCATGCTCGCCGATGCCGGTGCGATGACGTCGCGGGTCTTGCGGTTTCCGGAGGTGGCGAACAGCGAGCCGTCGCGCGCGGCCGAACCCGCCGAACTCCATGACCTGTCCGAAACGCGCCGCACGGATCGCAGGCGCCGAACCGTTTCGGGCCTGTTTCTGTACTCCGCCCAGCTCTGAATCGCCGTCACAACCCGCTCCAAAGGTCCACGTCATGTCCAAGCCATTCACCCTGTCCGCCGCCGTCGAGCGCATGAAGAACGCGAAGCGCATCGCGGACGCGCCGCCGAAGAGGGTGGCGCAGCGCGATCCGTTGCCGACACTCACGCTGACCCATGCGGTGATTGCTCCGCGGTCGGACGAACCGATATTCCGGTCGGTGCGGATTCAGCCCGAAAGTTACGCCTGAACTCTCAAAAGCGCTCGGCGCGGAGCACGCTGGCGTCTGTCACCGAGACGACGCCGATGTGACGCTCGACCACGGCAAAGGCGGCCTCAAGCATCGCGTCCAGCCGGTCGGGCCGGATCAGGCAGACCACCGCGACCATGCCGCTGGCGCGCGAGACTTCTCCGTCACGGCTCCATTCACCTGACCGACCGAAGCCACCGAGAACCGGCAAGACGGTGTATCCGGTCACGCCGGTCTTTCGGAGGGCGTCGGTCAGCCGTCCTACCAGCGGTGCCTCGATGATGATCTCGACCCGTTTGGCTTGATGCATCTCCATGTCTTCAGCCTCCGGCAAAGATTTCGGCCAGCGCGATGTAGGCTGGAATTCCGATCGTCAGGTTGAAGGGGAATGTAACGCCAAGCGAGAGTGTAAGATAGATCGAGGGACGCGCTTCCGGCAGGGCGACGCGCATGGCCGCCGGCACCGCAATATAGGATGCGGACGCTGAGAGCGTCATCAGCAGTGCCGCGCCGCCTGGCGACAGGCCGATTGCAAGGGCCGCGAGAAGACCGAAAGCCGAGCCGATCAGCGGCATGACGATCCCGAAGACGGCCGCACCGACCCCGAGGTCACGTTTGCTGTCCCGCAGGCCGCGGCCCGCGACCAGCCCCATGTCCAGAAGAAACAGGCAGAGTATGCCCTGGAACGGAGCCACGATGAACGGCGCAATCTTCGACAGACCGTCTTCGCCGGTGATCGCGCCGATCAGGAAAGACCCGACCAGCAGGACGATGAATCCGTTGAGCAGGATTTCGCGATAAAGGCCCGCGTCGACGTTCGCCGCGCCGTTGCTCCGGGACACCAGCCAGAGGGCGGACAGGATGGCGGGCGCCTCCATCACCGCCGCGACGGCGACCATGTAGCCTTCGGACGCGATCCCCTGGGATTGCAGCACGGACGTGGCCGCCACGAAGGTCACGATGGAGATCGATCCGTAATGCGCCGCGACGGCGGCCCGCTCGACAAGGCTGAGAGGTGTCAGGACCTTGAGCAGCCAGAATGCGACGAAGGGCAGGGAGAAGGACAGGATCAGCCCCGCGATCAACGTGGCCACCAGCGTCGCGTCGACACCGTGGGCCGCGACACCCGCCCCTCCCTTGAAGCCTATCGCGAAGAGCAGGTAGATCGACATTCCCTTGGCCACAGCCTCGGGGATGGTGAGATCGGATCGCGCCAGCGCTGCCGCAACGCCCAGGACGAAGGACAGGATGATGGGTGAAATCAGGTTGCCAGCGGCAAGGGAAAGCATGTCCGACATGCGCCAGCCCTACAGCGGCTCAGACCTGTTGAAAAGATCCATTGGAAGGGTCGTACTGCAACAATCCACCTTCGCCGATATCTGTCCAGAGACCGTGCAGCGATAGCTCGTCCCTCTCGACGGCTTCGCGAACGAAAGGGAAAGTCATCAGGTTTTCGAGCGAGATCAGGACCGCCTGCATCTCGAGCGCCTTGATCTGCGCCTCTTCGTCGCCGATCCCGGCAATCCGGTCGTAGCCTGGACGCAGGATGTCCATCCACCTGCCGACGAAACTGGACTTCTCCTCGAGCTCGGGTGCCTGGCCCGAGCACATCGCATGACATCCTGCCACGCCGCCGCAGTTCGAATGGCCGATGACGATCAGATGGGTGACGTTCAGCGATGTCACGGCGTATTCGACCGCCGCGGAGGTTCCGTGACGGTCACCGTCCGGCTTGTAGGGGGGAATCAGGTTGGCGATGTTGCGGTGGATGAAGAATTCCCCCGAATCCGCTCCGAAGATCGAGGTGACGTGCACCCGGCTGTCGCAGCAGGAGACGATCATCGCGCGGGGTCGCTGACCTTCGCTTGCAAGCCGCCGATACCACGCATGGTTTTCGGCGAACGTCGTCGCCTTCCATCCGTGGTAGCGCTTGACGAGATAACTAGGCAGCGGGCGGAAGTCGTTCATGGAGTTCCAGACATTTCATTGCAAACGAGCAGCACTTTTCCGCTGTGTATCAAGCATTTCTTTGCCCGGCGCAATTATCGAGGGCGGGTTCTTTCTGAGGGGAAAGGGTTTTCAATGTCGCCTGAGGGTGTTGTTTTTCTGAATCCGGTCGAGCTTGTAACGCTTGATGCTTCGGCCATGACTACGCTGGGACTGTTCTGCAGTGCAGCCAATGTCGGGTTTGCCGCCGACGATCTGGTAGAGGACTTCGTGGTCTGCCTTTCGTCTGTCGAGGCGGCCTGGGCCACTGGCGAGTTCGAACGTCTTGTCCGACAATCCGAATTGCTGGTCGGGTTGAGCGAGGCTTTGGGACTGGTCCAGTGCGCTTCGATTGCGCGCCAGTTGAATGCGCTGGTTCATGCGCGTGACGATGTCGCGCTGGCCTCTGTCACCGCGCGTGTCGTGCGGGTCGGGGAAGCGTCGCTCGCCTC
Organism: uncultured Silicimonas sp.; assembly: GCA_964601395.1. Classification (GTDB taxonomy): domain Bacteria; phylum Pseudomonadota; class Alphaproteobacteria; order Rhodobacterales; family Rhodobacteraceae; genus JAVJUV01. Next base: position 3,323 of record CAZRNL010000095.1, read on the forward strand.
GGTCTTCGACTTCGCCTACCATCGCGTCTGAAACGCAGATGCACAGTTTTCCCCGGCGCGGCTATGGCTTAGGCTCATCGCCAGATAGCCGAGGAGACCGACTGCGTGACCGACCTGACCTTTGCCGGGGACGATGGTTCGTCCCGACCGCTTCATCTTGTCAGCAAGGAAGGCCTTGCTGTGCTCTTGTCGGTCCTGGACCCATGTTCGCGGGCCTGGGTCGAGGGAACGGATTTCGCCGCCAAGGCCGGCGAGGTCGTTCTGATCCCCGGTGACGATGGCGCGGTGGCCGCCGCTGTCGGCGGGCTTGGCGACGAGAAGGACAGGGTGCGGAAACGGTTCATCGTCGCGCTCTTGCGGTCCCGGCTGCCCGAGGGCCTCTGGCGGCTGGAAACCGAGTTGTCGGACACCCGGCTGGCCGAAGCGGCGCTGGCCTGGCTTCTGGCGGGATACAGGTTCGATCGCTACGCCAAGGCGGCCGCTCCCAAGGCCAGGCTGGTCGCGCCGGTCGGTGTCGATGTGGTGCGGCTGGAAACCATTGCCGCAGGCGAGGCCCTGGCGCGCGACCTGATCAATACGCCTCCCTCCGACATGGGGCCCGACGAACTCGAAGCCGCAGCACGCGCCCTGGCGACGCAGTTCCGGGCGACGATTTCGGTGACGACGGGCGAGGCGCTTCTGGACGCAAACCTGCCCATGATCCATGCGGTCGGCCGCGCCTCTCCGCGCGATCCCCGCCTGATCGACATGAACTGGGGCACGAAGGGACCGCTGCTGACGTTGGTTGGCAAGGGTGTGTGTTTCGACACCGGCGGGCTGAACCTGAAGCCCGGCAGCACGATGGGCCTGATGAAGAAGGACATGGGCGGCGCGGCAAACGTCCTGGGTCTGGCGCACATGCTGATGGCGACCGGCGCGCCGCTACGTCTGCGGGTCTTGATACCGGCGGTCGAGAACAGCGTTTCGGGCGGGTCGTTCCGGCCCAGCGACATCCTGACCAGTCGCAAGGGCCTGACCGTCGAAATCAACAACACCGACGCCGAGGGTCGGCTGGTCCTGGCGGATGCCCTGTCGCTGGCGGACGAGGAAGAACCGGCGCTGATCATCTCGATGGCGACTTTGACGGGTGCGGCGAGGGTCGCGGTGGGCCCGGATCTGGCGCCCTATTACGCCACGGACGACACCGATGCCGCGAAGCTCGAAGCGGCGGCGCGGGACGTACGCGACCCGGTCTGGCGGATGCCGTTCTGGGATCCCTACGAGTCGATGATCGAGCCGGGTATCGCGGATCTGGACAACGCGCCTTCGGGTGGTTTCGCGGGGTCGATCACGGCAGCGCTGTTCCTGCGGCGCTTCGTGACCGCGACACCGAGGTACATCCACTTCGACATCTACGGGTGGACACCGTCGACCGAGCCGGGACGGCCCAAGGGCGGCACCGGGCAGGCGATACGGGCCTTGTTCGAAGCCCTGCCGGAGTTGGTGGAGCAATGACGGACCGCCGGTTTCTGGCCTCGAACGGGCGCGTGGCGCATGTGTCGCTCCGGGGTGCGGTCGAGGCGGAGCGGTTCACGGACGGTCGGGCAAGGCAATTGTCGCGGACGGCCTGGCTGCGCCGGAGCCCCGGAGGGGTTATCGACAGGCAACTGCTGGTCGGTGATCCGTTCCTTGTGCTGGAGGATCTCGAAGACAGCAGTTTCGGTATAAGTGAAAAGGACGGTCATGTCGGCTATGTCCGGTCTTCGGCGCTCGCAGCAAGATTCAAGCCGACGCACCGCGTTTCGGTCCGCACGACCTGGGCATTGGCCGCGCCCGACATCAAGACCGAGCCCGGAACCGCGCTGCACATGACTGCCCGTCTGACCGTGATCGGGGAGGGTTCAGGTTGGGCCGAGATCCTCACATCGGAAGGCAACTCCTTTGTCCCGTCCGGACATCTCCGTCCTCTGGATCACTCCGACGATCCGGTCGACGCGGCGCTGAGGTTGCTGGGCACGCCCTACGTCTGGGGCGGCAACTCGGGTTTCGGCATCGACTGTTCGGGGCTGGTGCAAGTGGCGTTCCACGCCGCCGGACGCGAGTGTCCGCCGGACAGCGACCTGCAGGAGAGGATGGATGGCGAAAGTCTGTCTGAGAACGCCACTCCGGAGCGCGGCGACCTTCTGTTCTGGAAGGGTCATGTCGCCTTGGTGGTGGACAAGGGAACGCTGATCCATGCCAACGCGCATCACATGCTGGTCGTTGACGAGCCGATCGAAAGCGCAGTCGCGCGAATTGCGGCAACGGAGGCCGGTCCGGTGCGCACCCGCCTGAGGCTGGCGCTTTAGTCCACGGCGCGGATCAGGCGTCGCTCGAGCACCCGCAGCACGGTCCGAAGATCGTGCCCGCGTTTCAGGATCTGCCCGTCCATCCCGATCACGGAGTACAAACCCTGCTTCTGTCTCAGGCGCGGGCGCTTTTCGATCCTGTAGATCGGGTGCTCGGCGGAGCGGCGGAAGATCGAGAAGATCGCGACCTCGCGCAGGAAAGACATTCCATAGTCCCGCCATTCGCCCGCGGCGACCATACGGCCGTAGACGCCGAGAATGATGGCCAATTCGGCGCGGTCGAAAGCGACCTGTTCAGGCAGAAGCTCTGGTCGGGGAAAGGGTGTCGGTGGCTGGACCGTCATCCCGTCATGCTGCCCCCGGGCCCATCTCAAATCAAGCCCCGCCGCAACTTCGCCACAAAAATACCTTTGCGCCGACCGAAGGCCCCCGTGATCTCGCCGCAGTTGGGTTGCATCAAAGTGTTGTAGCGAAAAGACGCTATCCCCGGTGTCGCGGATTTAACAGCCCCCACCCAGCCTGCGGCACCGGGGAACTCCCCTTCGAGGGATGAGGGACAAGACCCCTGCCGGACACGGCGGGGGTTTTCCGTTTGAGGGCACCGGGTGTCACCCGACAGAGCCAAATCCGACCCCGGAAGACCAATCTGACGCCGGAGACCCTTGTTCTTGCCAACCGCAAACCTGTCGCTAGGGTCGGCTCTGGAACAAGAGGGATTGCGATGGCGGACAGAACGATGATCGGCGTGATCGGCGGAAGCGGCATCTACGAGATGGATGGCCTCGAGGACGCCGAATGGGTCACGGTTGAAAGCCCCTGGGGCGCGCCTTCGGACCAGATACTGACCGGGGCGCTGGGCGGCGTGGCAATGGCCTTTCTGCCGCGCCATGGGCGGGGGCATGTCTATTCTCCCACGACCGTACCCTATCGCGCCAACATCGACGCGCTGAAACGACTGGGGGTCACAGACGTGATCAGCGTGTCCGCCTGCGGGTCCTTCCGTGAAGAAATGGCGCCGGGCGATTTCGTCATCGTCGACCAGTTCATCGACCGCACCTTCGCGCGCGAGAAATCATTCTTCGGCACAGGGTGCGTCGCCCACGTAAGTCTCGCCCACCCGACCTGCGCCCGTCTTGGCGACGCCTGCGAGGTGGCCGCGAAAGACGCCGGCATCAACGTGCACCGCGGCGGCACCTATCTGGCGATGGAAGGGCCGCAGTTCTCGTCGCTTGCGGAATCGCGGATGTACCGCGAGGTCTGGGGTTGCGATGTGATCGGCATGACAAACATGCCGGAAGCGAAACTCGCCCGTGAGGCCGAGCTTTGTTATGCCAGCATCGCCATGATCACGGACTATGACAGCTGGCATCCCGACCACGGCGAGGTCGACATCTCGGTCATCATCGCCACGCTGAAGGAGAACGCCGACAAGGGACGGGCGCTGGTCTCTCGCCTGCCCGCGCTTCTGGGTGCGACACGCGCGCCTTGCCCGCACGGCTGCGACAGGGCCTTGGAGTTCGCGGTCATGACGGCACCGGAAAAGCGCGACATGGCCCTGGTGGCGAAGCTCGACGCAGTGGCGGGCAGGGTCCTTTCCTAGCAGGGGTCGCCGGTTCGCGCGTTCTCGAGCGCGATCAGGTGGTCCAGCGTCTCGTCATCCAGGTTTCCGAAGGCCACCGTTCGCCCGATCACCAGCGCCGGTGTCGCGTGGATGCCAAGCGTCGTCGCGGCCTTGCGCGTGAGGTTCAGCCGTTGGGCGACTTCGGGCCCCTCCATGTCGGCGAGGAGCCGGGCTCCGTCGAGACCGGAGTCGCGCGCCAACGCTTCGAGGTAGGGAGGCGAGGGCCGGAATGGCGCAGCCATCAGGCGGGTCTGGAACGCAAGGTGCCCGCCCTGAAGATCAGCGGCCACGCCCGCGCGCGCGGCGAGTGTCGAGGCGGACCCCAAAAGGGGAAGTTCATGCCAGACCACGGGCGTCTCGCGGGCCATGAGACGCGGCGCGAGCAGGCGGCAATAGGGACAGAATGCGTCGGTGAAAAAGGCCAGGGACGTCCCTTCGCCGACCTGCCCACGGAACACTGCGTCGCAGAGCCGATCGGCGGCCAGAGGCTCGACCGGGTCATCGTCGCCGATCCCGATGAAGACCGCCGATGTCGCATTGCCGGAGACGCCGGTGACCGGTCCTGCGTCGACCCGCCGCCACCCCGGAAGACCGTCGATTGCAGAGAAGGCCAGATCTGGCTGCCGCACCCCGAAGCGCTGCCATGCCCAGGCGGCGCCGGCCAGCGCCAGCGTCCCGAGGATTAGTCCCCGGCGCGAAGTCGAACTTGCCGACACCATTGCTCTTGCGTTCTCCAGCCCGTCTTTGTGTGATGCGTGCAACGCAGACATAGGGCGCGCCATGGAAAATCGGAAGAAGACGATCAAGGACTACATCCGCACAATCGTGGATTTCCCGCACGAGGGGATCATGTTTCGCGACGTGACCACGCTGTTCGCGGACGCGCGGGGCTTTCGCATTTGCATAGACCAGTTACTGCACCCCTACGCCGGCGAGCGTATCGACAAGGTGGTGGGGCTCGAGGCGCGGGGCTTCATCATCGGCGGCGCCATCGCGCACCAGCTTTCGGTGGGCTTCGTGCCGATCCGCAAGAAAGGCAAACTGCCGGGCAGGACGCTTTCGCAGGAGTACAAGCTTGAGTACGGCGAGGCGATCATGGAGATACATGACGACGCGATACAGCCCGGAGAAAAGGTGCTTGTCGTCGATGATCTGCTGGCCACCGGCGGGACTTGCGAGGCAGGTATCAGGCTGATCGAGAAGATGGGCGGCGACATCGTGGGCTGCGCCTTCATAATCGACCTGCCCGAGCTTGGCGGTCGCAGGAAGCTCGAGGCGCTTGGGATGGACGTCCACGTGCTCTGCGAGTTCGAGGGTGCTTAATCCGGCGTTAAGGCGGTTCCGCTATCAGGGTCTTGTGAACTGCAGCTTTCGTGTTCCTGACGAGTTCGCACGCCCCGCCGGCAACGGTGGGGCGTTGGTGTTTCCGGGTGCCTTCTTGCCGCAGGCGTCCTTGCGGTGTATCTGACCGGACATGACTCGTTTTTTCGACATGGACGACCGCGCGCGCCTTCCCTGGCGTTTCTTCGGCGCGACGATGACGGTGCTGGCCCGACTTTCCTGATCGGCCACCTGCCCGCGCGTCCGCGCGTCTGTTTCCATGTCACTCAGGGATCACTCAAATGACCAAAGCCCGCACGCTCTACGACAAGATCTGGGACGACCACGTCGCCCATGAAGCCGACGACGGCACCTGCCGTCTGTATATCGACCGGCACCTCGTTCACGAAGTGACCAGCCCGCAGGCCTTCGAGGGGTTGCGCATGGCGGGTCGCACGGTTCATGCGCCCGACAAGACGATCGCGGTTCCGGACCACAACGTGCCCACGACGCCGGGTCGCGAAAACCCGGCGAACATGACCGAGGACAGCGCCATCCAGGTGGCGGCGCTGGACAAGAACGCCAGGGATTTCGGCATCCACTATTACCCGGTGTCGGATATTCGTCAGGGCATCGTGCATATCGTCGGACCGGAGCAGGGCTGGACCCTTCCGGGCATGACCGTGGTCTGCGGCGACAGCCACACGGCGACGCACGGCGCATTCGGTGCTCTCGCGCACGGGATCGGCACTTCGGAAGTGGAGCACGTGCTGGCGACGCAGACGCTTTCGCAGGCGAAGCCGAAGACAATGTCCGTGGAAGTCACCGGTGCGCTTTCGGAAGGCGTGACCGCGAAGGACGTCATTCTCGCGATCATCCGCGAAATCGGCGTCTCCGGCGGCGTTGGACA
>CAZRNL010000096.1:0-6159 GCA_964601395.1 uncultured Silicimonas sp.
TCCTGGCCGTGGGTGACGTGCAGGAAACTGATCCCCAGCTCCTGCTGCAACTTTCGCAACTCCGCGCGCATCCGGACGCGCAGGAACGGGTCCAGCGCCGACAAGGGTTCGTCCAGAAGAAGAACCTGCGGACGGGTGATCAGCGCCCGCGCCAAGGCGACCCGCTGTTGCTGCCCCCCCGACAACTGATCGGGAAGCCGGTCGCGAAGCCGTGCCAGGTCGACCAGTTCCAGCATCTCGGAGGCCGATGCCCGCCGCGTTTTCGCCTCGACGCCCTTCATCTTCAGGCTGAACGCAACGTTGTCGATCACGCTCAGATGCGGGAAAAGCGCGTAATTCTGGAACATCATCGCCGTTCCACGCCTGGCGGGCGGCAGGTGCGAGATGTCGCGCGCACCCAGAAGGATCGAGCCTTCGGATACCGTCTCGTGACCCGCGATCATGCGAAGCGTCGACGACTTTCCACAGCCGGACGGGCCGAGAAGGCAGGTGTAGGTTCCGGGCTTGAAGTGATGGCTCACGGCATCGACAGCGACGGTTGTCCCGTAGCGCTTCGTTACACTCACCAGTTCCAGATCTTTGACTTGTTCGTTCATGGTGCCCCGTCGCGTCACAGCAGATCAGCGACGAAGATTGACATCGGGCAAGAAAATTGGAGCGCCGCACCGCAACCGGATTTGCCTTTGCACAAGCAATGGACGGAAGTTTCAACGATCGCACAAATATTGAACACAAATATGTATACAATCAGAACGCATATTGAAGACAGCGAGTCGCAAACTTGTTTCCGACAAATCCCTCTGACACTACGGGCAGTGTGGAGAGTCGCATGAACAACGAGTCCGGTCAGTCATCGAAATACCTCAAGCACGCTGCCTCCGCCGAGACGGTGGCAACCGCGTTGTCGCTTGCCATCCACGAGCACCGTCTTGCGCCGGGCACCAAGCTGGGCGAGGACGAGATCGGCGAGATCTTCGGCGTCTCGCGCACGGTCGTCCGGGCCGCGCTGCAATCTCTCGGCCATATCCAGATGGTCGAAATCCACCGCAACCGCGGCGCCTTCGTGGCGCAGCCATCGCTTCGTGAAGCACGCGAAGTCTTCGAGGCCCGCGAGCTTCTCGAACCTCGGACCGCCAGATCGGCGGCGATGCTTGCCACGCCGGACGACGTGGACCTGCTGAAACGCCACATCGCGGACGAACATGCCGCCCTCGCCGATCATGATCAGGGGCGCGCCCTGCGCCTCTCCGGTCAGTTCCACATCGAGATTGCCCGGATCGCGGATCAATCCACCATCGCAGCCTTCATCGAGGCGCTGATTGCCCGTTCGTCGCTGATCATCGCGCTCTACTGGCGGCGCGAGAGCGCCTTGTGCGAAAGTTTCGCCCATCATGCGCTGGTCGAAGCCATCGCCCGCGGCGACGGCAAGAACGCTGAAGAACTGATGCGCAGTCACCTGATCGACCTCCATTCGGCGTTGGACCTGCGCGAGCGCCCCGCCGTTGCACGGTCGCTCAAGGATGCTCTGAAACCATGACGGTCCGGCGCATGGGGCGCGACGATCTGGACAGGGTGCTGGACTGGGCCGCCGCCGAAGGCTGGAACCCCGGCGCCGACGACGCGGCGGCCTTCCTCGCCGCCGATCCGGACGGATTCTTCGTCAAGGACGTGGACGGACGTTCCGTAGCGGCGGTGTCCGTCGTCAATCACTCCCCCGAGTTCGCCTTTCTCGGTCTTTACATCTGCCAACCCGATTTTCGTGGTCAGGGTCTGGGGCTGGAGGTCTGGAACGCCGGGATGGCTCACGCCGGCACGCGCTGCGTCGGTCTGGACGGCGTGCCGGACCAGCAATCCAACTACATGAGGTCCGGGTTCACCCGGCACGGCAGAACGACAAGGTATCGCGGCTGGCTGGAACGCGGCGCGCAGTCTGACGCCGGGGCTCACCATCCGGAGGACCTGCTCCGAGCCGACCGTAACGCCACGGGTATCGACCGCAAGCGGTTCGCGGACACTTGGTTTGCAGGCACGCCGACGCGCCAGACCGTGCCCCTTCGGGCCGGACGTTCGGAACCGGCCTTCGCCACGTTCCGCAAGTGCCGTGAGGGCATCAAGATCGGCCCCTTCCATGCCGAGACGGCTGAATTGGCCGAGGCGGTGCTGGCCTGCGTTCCCGCGAACATGGCGGAAGGACCGGCGTTCATCGATATCCCCGAAACGGCTCCACGTCTGGCCGAACTGGTATCGGCGCGTGGCTTCGAGCCGGTCTTCGAGACGGCGCGCATGTACACGGGAAACCCGCCGCGCGCCCAGCCGCCTCTTTATCACGCGGTTGCGACGCTGGAACTTGGCTGACCGATTTGTTCGGGCATCGGCCAACCCGGCAACTCGCTCTGGACGCCGACGCGGAAGGTTGATGTAGTCCGCGTCGACTCTACGGCGTCGGGCCATGTCCGGGCAACCCGCGCGGCCACCTCGCATGGCATCACCTATGTCCGATTCGAACGGGGAAAGACCCTTCATGGCCAAACTGAACTGGGGAATGATCGGCGGCGGCGAAGGCAGCCAGATCGGCCCGGCACACCGTCTGGGCGCGCAGGCCGACGGCAACTTCACCCTCGCCGCAGGCGCGCTCGACGTGAACGCGCAGAAGGGCAGCGCCTATGCGCAGTCGCTTGGCGTGGCACCCGATCGCGCCTATGGCAACTGGCAGGAGATGCTGGAGAGCGAAAAGGAACGCCACGACCGCATCGACCTTGTCACGGTCGCCACGCCGAACAGCACCCATTTCGAGATAACGAGGGCCTTTCTCGATGCCGGGTTCCACGTGCTCTGCGAAAAGCCGATGACGATGACGGTCGAGGAAGGCGAGGAGATCGTGCGCGTCGCCGCCGCGACGGGGCGCATCTGCGCGGTGAACTATTGCTACTCGGCCTACCCGATGGTCCGCGAGATGCGCCAGATGGTAAGGACCGGGCAGATCGGCAAGGTGCGCCTTGTCGTCACCAATTTCAGCCACGGCCACCACGGCGACGCCGCCGACGCCGACAACCCGCGCGTGCGCTGGCGCTACGATCCGGCGATGGCCGGCGTCTCGGGCCAGTTCGCCGACTGCGGCATCCACGCCTTGCACATGGCAAGCTTCATCACGGGCGACGACGTCGCGACGGTGTCGGCCGACTTCGCCTCGACGATTCCCAGCCGCACACTCGAAGACGACGCCATGGTGAATTTCCGCATGGAGCGCGGCACGGTGGGGCGTCTGTGGACCTCGTCGGTCGCCATCGGGCGGCAGCACGGCTTCGACATCCAGGTCTTCGGCGAGACCGGCGGGATGCGGTGGGCCTCCGAACAGCCGAACCAGGTGTATTACACCCCGGTCGGCGGGCGGACCCAGATCATGGAGAAAGGCGAAAGCGCGCTTTCGGACGAGGCTGGGCGGCTTTCGCGCGTGGCCATCGCCCACCCCGAGGGCTTTCCGCTGGCGGTGGCGAATATCTATGTCGATCTCGCCGCAGCCATCCGTGGCGAGACGCGCGACGGTCTACCCCGCGCCGAGGACGGCTTGAGGTCGATGGCCGCGGTACACGCCGCGGTCTTGTCCGCGAGGTCGAACGGAGCATGGGTCGACGCCCGGCCGCCGATGTTCCGCTAGACCGGGCTGTCCCGCCAAAAAATCCTTGCGGTCAGGATGGTTCGACCAGCCTGACCCGCGCCGCGCCTGCCGTCATGTCACCCGAAGCACGGTCGAAGCGAAGATAGGCCAGCCCTGCGCCGCCCGACTGCGTGTAAAGCACGCCTGCCGGCTTGCCGTCCTCCGATGTGATCTCGGTTCCCACCGGTGCCGCGCCCTCGACTGCGACGCGGGCAAGCCCCTTGCGAAGCTCGGTCTTGTGCTTCATCCGGGCAGTGACCTCCTGCCCGACATAGCAACCCTTGCGGAAATCGACGCCGTGGAACCGCTCGAAACCGACTTCGAGCGGGAAACTGTCGTTCGGAACCAGCTCGATTCCGCTTTCGGGCACGCCTGCGGCCACTCTCAGCGCGTCCCAATCCGCAGGCTCGGAAGCCCGCCCGTCATAGGCGCGCCAGCCCAGGGCCGGATCGCGCGGATCGGCATAGGCACCCTCGGGCGCAGGCCCAAGGCCGCGCGCCACGGGGATCTCCGTGGGCTCGATCGCGACTTTTGCCCTGAGCTTGTACATCGACAACCGCTGCACGAGCCCTTCCGCGAGCGGTTCCGCAACATCCAGCAAGATCGCCTCTCCGTCCGGCACCAGAAAGAAATCGGCGAGGTACTTGCCTTGCGGTGTCAGCAAGGCCGTCCAGACCAATCCACCCTTCAGCCGGTTCACGTCGTTGGTGACAAGGTTCTGAAGGAATTCCACGCGGTCCTCGCCGGTGATCCTAAAGACGCGCCGTTCGCTCATGGCAATCTCCCAATCCGCTTTCGGACTATATAGAGCCTATCCCGTGCTTACACATCCCCATGCCGGCCCGCCTTCATCATGCAGACGCTCGATTGCGCCCCGGGTGCCGGTCTCGAACGAGTACCGTCTTACGCGGGGCCTGGTGCGGTGCCAGGGGCGTGATCCGAAGGTGTTTCAGGTGTCCGAGAACTGAAGATCGTGCAGGCGGGCGTATGTGCCGCCGCGCTCCAGAAGCTCGGTGTGTCTGCCCTCGTCGATGACCCGACCCCCGGCCATCACGACGATCCTGTCCGCCCGCCGGATCGTCGAAAGCCGGTGCGCGATCACCAGTGTCGTGCGCCCGACCGACAAGTCATCCAGCGCCTCCTGCACCCGCGCCTCGCTTTCGGCGTCAAGTGCGCTTGTTGCCTCGTCCAGAAGCAGGACCGGCGCATTCCTCAACACCGCACGCGCGATGGCCACACGTTGCCGCTGCCCGCCCGACAGAAGCGATCCGCGCGGACCTACGGGCGTATCCAGCCCGCGCGGCAAAGTCGCCACGAAGTCGGTGAGGTGCGCGGCACGCAGCGCTCCGGCCAGTCTCTCCTCGGTCACGTCGGCCGTATTCAGCACGATGTTGTCCCTGAGCGAATCGTCGAACATCGGAGCATCCTGCGTCACCACGGCGAACAGTCCGCGCAGCGCCGCGAGGTCCAGCGTATCGACGGGCACACCGCCCACTGTGACGCGCCCGGAAGTGGGATCAACAAGCCGCGTCAGGACATTGAATATCGTTGATTTTCCTGCACCCGACGCCCCGACGAGAGCGGTGGTCTGACCCGCCTTCGCCGTGAACGAGGTGCCATTCAGCGCGCTTTCGCTGCCATATGTGACGACCACGTCCTCGAAGACGATATCGGCCTCGGCCGGTGCGACCTTCACTTCGCTCGCCTTCGCAGGAGATACGATTGTCGGTCGCTCCCGGAAAATCGCGTGGATGCGTTCAAGACTGGCGCGCGCCGCCTGCCAGGCTCCCGAGACGTTCGCGACCCGGCGCAGCGGCTCGAAGATCAGACCCATCGCAGTGAAGAAGGACATGAATTCGCCAACCGTCTTCTCACCGTCGATGATCTGGTTGCCGCCATAGATCAGCACGCCCGCAAACCCGATCGCCGCCACGAAATCGGTCATGGCGGGGATGCCTGCCTGGCCCAGCCGGGCCTTCATTTCCTGACTCAGATAGGCCCGGATGACGCCACCGAAGCGGCTTTCCTCAAGCCGCTCCGCCGTGTTCAGTTTCAGCGTGTTCACCCCGTGGAAAATCTCGTCCAGCCGGGTTGAAAGCCGCGCCGCTCCTTCGCGGGCCCGCATCGCCGTCTTGCGCACATAACGCTGCAGCACCAGAACCGGCCAGAGAAGCAGCGGCGCGCCTGCGACAGCGATCAGCGTCCAGAGCCAGTCGACCGAGATCGCCACCGCCAGAAGTGCGATCAGGCTGACCACATCTCGCCCTGCGGCACCCAGCACGACCTGCCAGATGCCGTTTGCCGCCGTGGTGTCACCGCGCACCCGCTCGATCAGCGTCCCGGGAGGGTTCGTCTGAAAGAACGCGCTATCGAGCGTCATCAGATGCGAGACCATGTCCTTCTGCATCGCCGCGATGACGCGCAGCCCCGCGCCGTTCATAAGCGTCCTGTGTCCGAAGGACGCCAGGGCCCGGACCACGAAGATACCGCCGACTGCCGCCGCG
>CAZRNL010000096.1:6169-9499 GCA_964601395.1 uncultured Silicimonas sp.
GATCCCCGGCGATGAAGACTTTGTCGAACATCGGCTGAACGATGTAACTGAGCGCGCCCAGCATCGAACCCTCGAGCGCCATCAGGAACAGCGCGACGAAGATCAGCGCACGTTGTGGTTTGAGATAGTGACGCCAGAGCCACCGCAAGAGCGGCGCGTCCGCCGCCACCGATGTGGCCCCGGCGGCTGTTCCAGGCATCTTCGTCAAAGGCTTCTGTCCTCGTGCATCGGCTCTCACTAGCCCGCCCGCCGGAAGCGCACAAGTCGCGCACTTCGGGAGCAATTGACGCGCCGACACGATCCGCCTACTTCCGCGGTATCCCGGACTTTGGAGTATGCCAGATGAGCCTCGGCAACGGTCGCACCTATCTTGCCATCCCCGGCCCCTCGGTGATGCCCGAGCGCGTCATCCGCGCCATGATGCGGGCGGCTCCGAACATCTATCACGGTGAACTGCCCGCGATGATGCCCGGTATCGTGGCCGATCTGAAGGCAGTGGCGCGGACCCGGCACAACGTGGCGATCTACATCGCCAACGGACATGGCGCCTGGGAGGCATCGTTGTCGAACACCATGAGCCGGGGCGAGACGGTTCTGGTCTGCGTGACCGGGCGCTTCGCCCACGGTTGGGCCGAGGTCGCGCAAGGCATGGGCATCAACTGCGAATTCCTGACCTTCGGGGAGAACGCACCGATAGACCCCGAAATTCTGCGCGAGAGGCTGGTTTCCGATCCTGCGGGCCGGATCCGCGCAATTCTGGTGGTTCAGACCGACACGGCAACCAGCGTCCTCAGCGATGTCGCCGCCCTCCGCGCCGCGATCGACGCTTCGGGCCATGACGCGCTGCTGATGGTCGACTGCATAGCGAGCCTGGCCTGCGACCGGATGGAGATGGATGAATGGGGAGTCGACGTCCTCATCACCGGCTCGCAGAAAGGCCTGATGACACCGCCGGGTCTGGGATTCGTCTTCTTCAACGACAAGGCCGAGCGCTGGCGCGACACCGCGAACGCGGTCACCCATTACTGGGACTGGCGGCCACGCTCCGCGCCGGGTTATTTCTCTCAATATTTCGACGGCACGGCGCCCACGCATCTTGTCTACGCTCTTCGCGAGGCTCTGGACATCATCGGCGAAGAAGGACTGGAGGCGATCTGGACCCGACACGAGGCACTGGCCAGCGCCGTCTGGGCCGCGTTCGAGGCATGGGGCAGCGCAGGATCCATACGTCTGAACGTATCCGACCCGGCACACAGGTCCCGCGCGGTCACGGGTGTGGGCGCTGGCTCGGACAAGGCCGAGGCCCTGCGGGCCTGGTGCGAAGAGAAAGCCGGACTGACCCTGGGGATCGGGCTCGGAAAAGACCCTTCGGATCACTATTTCCGGCTCGGCCACATGGGGCACGTGAATGCCAGCATGATCATGGGAGCCCTGGCCACGATCGAGGCCGGTCTCACCGCGGTCGGCATTCCACACGGCGCAGGCGGCACCGAGGCCGCGGCAAAGGTCATCGCCGCCCGCGCCTGACCCGTCCGGCCATCGCGAGAACCCGGCAAGACCGCCCGAAGGTCAGTCGCGCATGTTGTTTCTGAGGTCGACGCTGATCAGGCGGTCTGCTGTCCAGCTGACCAGACCTGCCACCAGCAGGCCCCAGAAGGCCCAGACCGCGAACAGCACCATGAAGGTAAGCACGAATGCCGAGACCAGAAACGCGTTGGTGTAGTCTTCAACCATATCGATACGCCCTGCAGCGAACCCATGCGGACGAGTTTATCGTTCATCCGCCGCAAATCCATCCCAAAGGCAATAAATATTCGTGAATGCGCGGCTAGGCGCCTGCGGCGGCCAATGCCAGCGGCAGCGCCGCATCCAGTCGATCCAGATCCGCCTCGGTGCCGCACGAGATGCGGATGCATCGGTTTCCGGGATGGGCGAAAGGCATACGCACGAAGATGTCCCGGTCGACCAGCCCCTGCAGCACGGCCTTGGCGAACGCGCCGTCACGAGCACAATCAATGGTGACGAAATTGGTGGCCGACGGAAGAGGCTCAAGCCCGTTCGCGCGGGCGATCGTGGCGATCCGCTCGCGCGAACCCGCCACCGCCGCCTGCACCGTACCCAGCCACTCGGTGTCGGCCAGCGCGGCAAGCGCCGCCGCCTGCGACACGCGGCTCATCCCGAAATGATTCCGCACCTTCTCGAAGCCCCGGATGACTTCCCGTTCGCCGATGGCGTAGCCCACGCGCATGCCCGCCAGCCCATGCGCCTTGGAAAACGTCCGCATCCGGATCACCTGCGGGTTCGAGGTGTCGATCAGCGGCACCGAATCAGAGGGCGCGAACTCGGCGTAGGCCTCATCCAGCACCAGAAGAACTCCCTCGGGAAGATCGGCGATCATGTCGTCGATCACGCCGGCCTTGTGCCACGATCCCATCGGGTTGTCGGGGTTGGCGAGGTAGATCAGCTTCGCGCCCGTCTCGCTCGCCGCTTTCAGAAGCGCCTCGGGGTCTTCCTTGTCGTCGCGGTAAGGCACCTTCGTCAGCGACGCACCGAAGCCCGCGACATGGTAGTTGAACGTCGGATAGGCTCCGTCCGAGGTGACCACATGATCCCCCGGCCCGGCGTATAGCCGCACGACATAGCCCAGAAGCCCGTCGATCCCCTCGCCCACGACGACCTCGTCGGGCTCGATGCCGTAAAACGCGGCGAGAGCGTGGCGCAGTTCGAAACTCTCGGGATCGCCATACGTCCACGCTTCCGGGGCGGCGGTGCGGATCGCTTCGATCACCCGGGGGGAAGGTCCGAAAACGCTTTCGTTGGCCCCGATCCTCGCGACGAAGCCTCGCCCGCGCGAACGCTCCAGGGCCTCGGGCCCGACGAAAGGAACGGATGCGGGAAGACTGGCGGCAAGCGGGGTTTCAGACGGTCTCGACATGGCTGAGATCAAGCACCGAAGCCGCACGCTATTCAAGCCGCTTGTTGTCCCGTGTCCGGTTAGCCTCACTGACGGACTTCGCCGCCTTCCACGAACCGGACACGGGGCCTCCACAAAAAGAGTGGAGCGCCGCCGTTACCGGCGGATCAGATCACCACGACATCGAGCGGCGGAAAGCCGTTGAACCCGACCGAGGCGTAGGACGTCGTATAAGCGCCCGTATTGCGGATGATGACCTTGTCGCCCGACTTCAGAGTCAAGGGCAGGTTCACCGGCCGTTTCTCGTACAGCACGTCGGCGCTGTCGCAGGACGGTCCGGCCATGATGCAGGGCCCCATCGGATCGCCGTCGCGCGGCGTCAGGAACTGGTAGCGGATCGCCTCGTCCATCGTCTC
>CAZRNL010000097.1:0-9478 GCA_964601395.1 uncultured Silicimonas sp.
ACGCCTTCTCTGCAAGATTTCCATACGAGGAAACCGACGACCAACAGCGCGCGATCAACGATACCCTCGACGACATGGCGTCGGGGGCGCCGATGGACCGGCTGATCTGCGGCGACGTGGGTTTCGGCAAGACCGAGGTGGCGATGCGAGCTGCCTTCGTCGCCGCCATGTCGGGCGTACAGGTGGCAGTCATCGCACCCACGACGCTTCTTTCGCGCCAGCACGCCAAGGGCTTCAAGGAACGTTTCCGTGGGTTCCCGATTGAGGTCCGGCAACTGTCGCGCTTCGTGGCCGCCAAGCGCGCGACCGAAACGCGGGCCGGACTGACCGATGGTTCGGTCGACATCGTGATCGGTACCCACGCTGTGCTGGCCAAGCAAGTCAAGTTCCGCAATCTCGGCCTCCTGGTGATCGACGAGGAACAGCACTTCGGCGTCAACCACAAGGAACGACTGAAACAGCTTCGGACCGACATTCACGTGCTGACGCTGACCGCCACACCGATCCCCCGGACCCTGCAACTGTCGCTGACCGGGGTGCGGGATCTCTCGATCATCGGTACGCCACCTGTCGATCGTCTGGCGATCCGCACCTATGTCAGCGAATTCGACACGATCACGATCCGCGAGGCGCTGCTGCGCGAGCATTATCGTGGCGGACAGTCGTTCTTCGTCGTCCCCCGCATAAGCGACCTCCCGGAGATGGAAGATTGGCTCAGGCGCGAGGTTCCGGAAGTGACCTACGTCGTCGCCCACGGCCAGATGGCGGCGGGCGAGCTGGATGACCGGATGAACGCCTTCTATGACGGGAAATATGACGTGCTGTTGGCGACCACGATCATCGAATCCGGTCTCGACATTCCAACCGCCAACACGATGATCATCCACCGGGCCGATATGTACGGACTGGCCCAACTCTACCAGATCCGGGGCAGGGTGGGCCGCTCCAAGACCCGCGCTTATGCCTATCTGACCACGAAACCCCGAATGAAACTGACCCCGCAGGCCGAGAAACGGCTTCGGGTGCTGGGTAGCCTCGACAGCCTTGGAGCAGGGTTCACACTGGCGAGCCAGGATCTGGATATCCGGGGGGCAGGCAACCTTTTGGGCGAAGAGCAGTCTGGCAACGTCCGCGAAGTGGGATATGAACTCTACCAGTCGATGCTGGAGGAGGCGATCGCCAAGATCAGGTCGGGACAGATGGAGGGCCTGTCCGAAGCCGACGACCAGTGGGCGCCGCAGATCAGCCTTAGCGTCCCGGTTCTGATCCCCGAGAGCTATGTCCAGGATCTGGATGTACGGCTCGGCCTCTACCGCCGCCTCTCATCCCTTCAGACAAAGGTCGAGCTTGAGGGCTTCGCCGCGGAACTGATCGACCGTTTCGGCACCTTGCCGAAAGAGGTGAACACGCTGCTGCTGGTCGTTCGCATCAAAGCCGAGTGCAAGAAGGCACATATCGCACGCCTCGATACCGGACCAAAGGGTGCCACGATCCAGTTCCACAACGACAAGTATCCCAACCCGGCGGGACTGGTGGATTTCATCAAGGACCAGAATGGTCTGGCCAAGGTGAAGGACAACAAGATCATCGTCCGCCGCGACTGGTCCAAGACCAAAGACCGCGTTCAGGGTGCGTTTGCCGTCGCGCGCGACCTTGCGGCAAAGGCCAGCCAGTCCTAAGCAGCGATCTGGCGCAGGCCAGGGACGAATGGCAGTTCGGTCACGCTCTCGCCGTCGAACACGCAGATACGTCCGCTTTCGACCGGATGCCAATGCTCGCCGGCCTCCAGAGGCTCGGACACCACGGCGCGGCCTCCCAGACTGTCGTTCCAGCGGTGGTACAGCGTTGGCGCGTGATCATCGGTGGCATAGCGCACGGCATAGAGCCGCCGACCATCGGAAAATGCGGCTGTCAGACGCATGTGGGGCAGTGCGCCCTTTTCCCGCGCCAGTGTCTCGAGCCGTAGTGTCGCACGTTCCAACGCCCCCACCGGATCGTCGTCCAGGCCCTCTGCAAGCGCCATCAGGAACAGAGCCTCGCTGTCGGTCGCGCCCTTGCGGTGCGGGTAAAGCGCTTCCGGGATGGCCATGTCGGCATCCCGGCGGAATGTCTCAAACCCGCCGACCTGACCGTTGTGCATGAAGGACCAGCGACCGACGGTGAAGGGGTGGCAGTTGTTCCGGCTTGTCGCGGTTCCGGTCGAGGCGCGGACATGCGCCAGGAAGAGAGGCGACTTCACCTGCGCCGTGAGCGACCGCAGGTTCGGATCGGACCAGGCCGGATACACATCGCGGTATAGTCCCGGAACATCCCGATCGCCGTACCAGGCCAACCCGAAGCCGTCACCGTTTGTGGTGCTCTTGCACTCGGACGCGGCCTGCGACTGATGAATAAGCGAATGCCGGGGCTGGCTGACTATGTGCTCCAGATAGATCGGCGCGCCGACCCATGCCGCCCATCGGCACATTCAGTGGCCCCGGTTGTGCGTGCGCGCGTAAAGTTCGGCGATTGTCCGGCTGGCCGTCTTCTCGAAAAGGCACGGAATGACGGCGTGGATCATCGCTGCGAAAGCAGCCCCGAACAGTTTCAGTGAGAAACCCGCCGCGAAGCGCGCATGCTGGGCATAGGTTTCGTCGACGGTCGACGGGTGGTCGAGGAATATCCGGGCAATCATCGCGCTCTCCTTGTCTGTCGCACGACTTATTTCTCACATTCTGACCAAGAATTTCTCCCAAAGTGAAGGCCTGATTGCGGTATAGTGGGATATTTGTAATTCATAGTTTATGAACAGTGTGACAATTGATGACCTTGATCGCAAGATCCTTGGCGAATTGCAGCGCGACGCCGGGCAGGCTCTCGAAGCGCTTGGCGACCGGATCGGGCTGAGCCGCAACGCCACCTGGCGTCGGGTCAGGGCGCTTGACGCGGCAGGCGTGATACGCGGGCGTGTTGCCTTGCTGGACGCACATAAACTGGGACTGGGGCTTACCGTCTTCATCCAGATTCGCACCAACCGTCACGATCCCGAATGGCTGGCCGCCTTCGCCGGTGCGATGCGCGAGATGCCGGAAATACTGGGCGCTTATCGTATGACCGGCGATCTCGACTACCTCGTGAGGGCGCGGGTGGCAGACATGGCCGCCTACGACCGGCTGTATCAACGACTGATCCGCAAGGTCGAAATGACGGACGTAGCGGCATCCTTCGTCATGGAAGAACTGAAGGACACCACAGCCCTCCCGCTGTGACTTCAGGCGCGGAGCGCGTTTCGACGCATCGTCAGCCAGATCAACGCACCGCCGGCCAGCACCAGGAACGGCGCCATCGCCATATTCACTGCTGTCCAGCCTTCGACCGCAGATCCTCCCGAGCAGTTCATCAGACCGCCCGAAGCCAGCGAGGCGATGGTCACGCAGCCGAAGACCATCATGTCATTCAAGCCCTGAACCCGCCCACGCTCTTCCGGCGCGTGAGCGCCCGCCAACATGGTTGTGGCGCCGATAAACCCGAAGTTCCACCCGATCCCCAGAAGCACAAGTGCGATGAAGAAGTTTTGAAGCTCGGTCCCCAGAAGCGCCACTACCGCGGCGGCGGCCAGGATCGCCAGGCCGGCGGCCACTATGCGATGTGAACCGAAGCGCGCGATAAGATGCCCCGTGAAGAAGGAAGGCACATACATCGCCAGTACATGCGCCGAGACGATGTCGGCGGCATTGCCCTTGGTATAGCCGCAGCCCACCACCGCCAGGGGTGTCGAAGTCATCATCAGATTCATCAGCGCGTAGGACACCATTGCGCAGATGATCGCGACGGCCACCTCGGGCGTTGCCAGAAGCTGACGCCGAGTGCGCCCGACCGGAGCGCCAGGCAGGTTCGCTTCCGGCTTCGGCAGATGAAGAAGAGGGAATAGCAGGACCGCCGCAAGGTTCAGGCCGATGATTGCCATATATGTCCCGAGAAACGGTATCACCGTGGCATCCGCGGTCAGTTTCACCAGTTGCGGGCCGATGATCGCGCTAACCAGACCGCCGGCCAGCACGTAACTGATCGCCTTGGGCCGAAACGCGTCCGAGGCCATATCGGCGGCGGCGAAGCGGTAGAAGCCCTGAGCCGACATATAGATGCCGGTCAGGAAAGATCCTCCAAGAAACAACAGGAAACTCGCCTGCAGCAGCGCAATGGCACCAATCACGGCTCCGATTGCGCCCGCAGTCGCACCGATGAAGAACCCGGTCTTCCGACCGAATTTCTGCATGGCCCAGGATAGGGGTGTCGCCGAAAACATCGAGGCCAGCACGATCATCGAAATCGGCAGCGTCGCGAAACAGACGTTCGGTGCCAGCGTTTGTCCGGCCAGCCCGCCTATGATGAAGATCATCGGCAGCTGCGCGCCGAGGATCGCATTGCAGGCAGCCAGAACGTAAACGTTTCTGCGGGCGACCGTATCGTTGAAAACTTCGCTCATTTCCTGCGTCTAGTGCCGCCTGAATTTGCTCGCAAGCGCGCCATTGCCGCATTTGGCCATCGTACGAAAAAAAACTTGATCCGATCGCCGACCCCGCACGTATCACCTTTTGCTCCGAACTAAGCGCTTCATCGAGAAGGAGCCCACCAAACGGCGCGAAGGACAGTGGAAATTGAGACTTCTCCTACTTGCAGGATCCGATGAGGCGCGACACATCTCGTTCGCGTTAAGGCACGAGCCTCGGCTGTCCGTGACGGTTTCGCTGGCACGCGCAGGCAGAAGACCCCTCAGTTTTGGCTGGCCGGTGCGAATTGGAGGCTGGGGCGGGGTCGACGAGTATGGTGACTGGGTTGAACGAGAAGGGTTCACAGGGGTCATCGACGCCACGCATCCATTCGCCAACAACATCGCGAATCGCGCGGCGCTCACTTCCAGCGAACTTGGCATCGACCACATCCGGTTCATTCGTCCCGCCTGGGTCCCGACCGACAGGGATACATGGACCTTCCTCAATCATGAAGCGGAGGCGGCGAACCATATCCCGACGGACAAGACCGTCTTTATCGGAACCGGGCGTCGCAACCTTTGCGAACTCAACAACCTCAAGGGCCGGCGCGTCTACTGTCGGGTCCAGGATTGGCCCGTGGGTCCGTTCCCCTTCAATGGCGGGGACTTTCTCTTCGAAGCCGGACCGTATAGCATTGATGCAGAAAGGCGGCTGTTCGAGCGCCTTGACGTAGATTGGCTGATCGTCAGGAACTCCGGAGGTTCGGGAAGCTGGCCCAAACTGGAAGCGGCACGGGATCTGGGGCTTCGGGTGGCGATGATTCGCCGACCACCCCAGCCGGAGGGTGCAAGGATCACCTCGGTCGCCGAGGCCCTGTCCTGGGTACGACGCCGGATGTAGACCGGTCGGTCGGTCGCGTCATCCATGGCGCGGACTGCGTCGCCGAGGGTGCCAGCCATCTGTGTGGTGTAGAGCCACGCTTTTCCCATGCAATCGGATTGACCGGTACCTTGCCGCTGCGCCTGCGCAAAGACGGGTTCGCCGCTCTTCTCGACGCCATCGTCAGCCAGCAGGTGTCGGTCGCGGCGGCTGACGCGATCTGGGGTCGTCTGAAAACCGCCGGGTTCACCGGACCGCGCAGGCTTATGGCTTCCACCGACGAGGAGCTGCGCGCCTGCGGCCTCTCGCGCCAGAAGATTCGCTATGCCCGCGCGCTTGCCGCGTCGAACCTTCGCTACGGCCAGTTGCGCGAGATGCCCACCGAAGGCGTCATCGCCACGTTGACGGAAGTGCCCGGCATCGGACGCTGGACCGCCGAAATTTACGCGATGTTCTCCCTCGGACGCGCGGACGTGTTTGCACCGGGAGATCTGGCGCTCCAGGAATCGGCGCGCATGCTGTTCGGGATGCCGGCGCGACCGACCGAAAAGGCCCTGCGCGCCCTTGCCGAGGACTGGTCGCCCTGGCGAGCGGTTGCGGCTCGAATCCTCTGGGCCTACTACCATGTGGCCAAGGATCGGGAAGGGATCAGATGAGTGGTTTGAACTTCAAGCGCCGCGCCTCGTCATCGGGCGCGAACACCTCCATCGTTCTATTCGTACACGGCTACGGTGCCGACGGGGCCGACTTGCTGGGTCTCGCCGACCCATTGGCGGATCATCTTCCCGACTCCGTCTTCATGGCCGTGGACGCACCCGAACGCTCGATGGCCAATCCGATGGGCTTTCAGTGGTTCTCGATCCCGTGGATCGACGGATCGTCCGAGGCTGCCGCAACCGAGGGCCTGCACCGGTCGGCCCGGTTGCTCGACGCCTTCATCGACAACGCGCTAGCAGACGAGGGACTTGCTCCGGACCGCCTGATCCTCTTCGGCTTCAGCCAGGGAACGATGATGAGCCTGCACGTCGCACCGCGCCGTCCCGAACCGATTGCCGGTGTCGTCGGGTTTTCGGGACGACTGATGCTTCCCGATACCTTGTCTGCGGAAACCCTTTCCCGCCCGCCCGTGCTTCTGATTCACGGCAATATCGACGATGTAGTTCCATTCGCGGAAATGCAGGTTGCCGGCGAGACCCTGCAAAATTCAGGCTTTGAAGTCTTCGGTCACGTCATGGACGGCACCGGACACGGCATCGCGCCGGATGGCCTGAGCGTGTCGTTGACCTTCATGCAAGACAGGCTCATGGTGAGGTCCTGACTCATGATGCCCGATCGGCAGCCTGTGGATAAGTGTCACATCGCCGTAACGGAATCGTCCTAGTTTTGAGCGTACTTGGGCAAATCATGGGGCTTGCCACTCACTGAGTGCCATATATAGTTCGAGAAAACTGGGGCGGGGCGTCCCCGCTTCGGAGCCTGACACAGGGCAGACCGGAGGTGGAGTCACAGATGGACGGCGATTTCAGAACGAGTTTCGTGCGGGAGCCGAGCAGTCTACGGCACAATCCCGCGCTTGTCCTGAACGCGGACTATCGACCGCTCTCTTATTACCCGCTGTCGCTTTGGCCATGGCAGGAAGCGGTGAAGGCCGCGTACCTCGACCGGGTCCAGATCATAGCCGAATACGACGAGGTAGTCAGAAGCCCGTCGATCGAGATTCGAATACCCTCGGTTGTGGTCCTGAAGGAATACGTCCAACCCCAGAAGCGCGTGGCATTCACGCGCTTCAATCTTTTTCTGAGAGACGAGTTCTGCTGCCAGTATTGCGGCGCGAAAGGCGATCTGACCTTCGACCATGTCGTGCCACGGGCGCGGGGCGGGGTAACGAGTTGGGAAAACGTCGTGGCGGCCTGTTCGGCCTGCAATCTGCGCAAGGGAGCCAAGTCCCTGCGCCAGGTGGGCATGTCTCTCCGCCGTCCGCCGCGGCAACCGGGTGCCGAGGAGTTGCGCAACCGGGGCAGGCGGTTCCCGCCGAACCACCTGCACGAAACCTGGCTCGATTTCCTGTACTGGGACGCCGAACTCGAAGCATAGGACTCCCGATCATCGGCGGGCATCAACCTTCAAAGGGCACGATGTGCGCCTTCATTTCCGATATCTCGCTGCGCTTCAATGATCCCGTCGGCGAGATCATGAACTCGCGGATCGCTGATGTGCTCACACTCCGAGGTCAGGATCATGCCGAGGAATAATGAATATGTCATCAAGGCTCCCTCCTCGATTCGGTGTCATAGCAACAACCGGCATCAAACGAACATGGTTCAGGCCGGGGCTGACGCGCATACCGCGCTCGTGTTAACGGTTCGGGCATGAGCGAGTCGTACTTCACGCCCGTTTCGGGATTCGAATTGCCGCGGTTCGCCGGAGTGCCGACGTTCATGCGTTTACCGCACATCCCACCGGATCATCCGCGATTTTCCGAAGTCGAGATCGGTCTCGTTGGCGCCCCTTGGGACAGCGGCACGACGAACAGGCCCGGACCGCGTCACGGGCCAAGGCAGTTGCGCGATGCCTCCACGATGATCCGTGCACAGCATTCGGTCACGGGACAGCGCCCGTTCGAGACGGCGCGTTGCGCCGATCTGGGAGATGTCGGGCCGAACCCGGCCAGTGTCACGGACACGCTGAAACGGTTCACTTCCTTCTATGCGACCCTGAAGAAGCAGGGTATTCGCCCTTTGACCGCGGGCGGGGATCACCTCTGTTCGCTTCCGATCCTGCGCGGCATCGCATCGGATGCACCGCTTGGCATGATTCACTTCGACAGCCACACGGACCTTTACCGCAGCTATTTCGGCGGCGAGATGTTCACCCACGGCACACCTTTTCGACGCGCTGTCGAGGAGGGACTGCTAGACCCGAAACGCATGGTGCAGATCGGAATCCGCGGCACGATGTACGACACTGAAGACATCGACTTCGCGGCGAGCGTCGGGGTCAGGGTGATCAGGATCGAGGAATTCATGGCGCGCGGCGTTCCCGACGTCATGGCCGAAGCGCGCGAGATTGTCGGCAGCGCGCCAATTTACGTCAGCTACGACATCGACTTCGTCGATCCGGCCTTCGCGCCCGGAACCGGCACGCCGGAAGTGGGCGGCCCGACCAGTTTTCAGGCGCTGGAGGTCTGCCGCCACCTGCACGGCCTCGACATACGTGGTGCCGACATGGTCGAAGTCTCGCCGCCCTTCGATCCGACCGGGGCGACGGCGTTCTTGGGTGCCTCGGTGATGTTTGAACTGCTATGCGCGATGGTCGCACCCGCAAACGCCCGTCCTTAGCGCCTGGCTCAAGATTGCCGAGCACGCTGTGCACATATCCTGCGCCCTCAGACGATGTAGATCTTTCCCTGCCACATTCGACAGAGGCCCGGACCCACGAAGGACAAACTGAAAGGACGTGACAGCGTTGCGATCTCTCTGCGAAACTATGGACTATTCCGCCTCGGGGCTCTATCCGGGCACTGCAAATTATGTTAGCGGTAACGCTGCAAGCGCACAGGCTGGAGGATAGTAATGGTCTCGCGCGTCATACCGGTCGACACATTCGACCTCGTGATCTTCGGCGGCACGGGCGATCTTGCAAGGCGCAAGATCCTGCCGGGTCTGTTTCGCAGGTTCCGGGCAGGCCAGATGCCTGCCGACAGCCGTATCGTCGGCGCGGCGCGCTCGGACTTCGATGACAAGGGGTATCGGTCCGAAGTGCGCAAGGCGCTTGAGGAGTTCGTCGATAAAGCGGAACGCCCCGCAAAGGACGTGAGCGCGTTTCTCGAGGCAATCCACTACGTCGCAATCGACGCGACCGGCACTTCGGGCTGGATCGAGTTGAAGAAGCTTCTGCGTGGCAACTTGGTGCAGGCCTTCTATTTTTCGGTCGCTCCCGGCTTGTTTGGTGCCCTGGCCGAACGCCTGCACCTGCACAAGATCGCGACCGAGCACGCCCGGATCGTCGTCGAGAAGCCATTCGGCCGCGACCTCGGAAGCGCCCGTGAGCTGAACCGCACCTTGCGCGACCATTTCGATGAAAGCCAGATCTACCGGATCGACCATTACCTCGGCAAGGAGACGGTA
>CAZRNL010000098.1:0-9473 GCA_964601395.1 uncultured Silicimonas sp.
TGCTCGTCCGACAATTCGCCCACCACGTTCGAGACGATGTGCATGACGTGGGAGTAGCGCTCGATAATGAACTCTTCGGTAGGTCGGACGGTGCCGATTTTCGAGACACGGCCCGTGTCGTTCCGGCCCAGATCCAGCAGCATCAGGTGTTCGGCCAACTCCTTGGGGTCCGACAAGAGGTCCTGTTCGTAGGCGCGATCTTCCTCGGGTGTCGTGCCGCGGGGGCGGGTGCCCGCTATGGGCCGGATCGTGACTTGTCCGCCGAACACGCGCACCAGGATCTCGGGAGACGCGCCGATCACCTGGAAATCTCCGAAGTCGAAGTGGAACATGAAGGGGGAGGGATTCGTGCGCCGAAGCGCCCGGTACAGCGAGAAGGGCGGCAGCTTGAAGTCCTGGCTCCAGCGCTGGGACGGCACCACCTGGAAGATGTCCCCGGCGGCGATGTAGTCGCGCGCTTTCTCGACCGCAGCCTTGTAATCATCCTTCGTGAAGTTCGAAACCGGCTCGGGCACCTCGGTCGCCTCGCCAAGGCCGTGATCGGTATTCGCGATCGGGCGATCGAGATCGCGAACGGCGTCCATCACCCGCTCGGCCGCCTGCGCATAGGCCGCGCGCGGGGAAAGGCCGGTCGAGACCCATGCGGGCGAGACGACGATGACTTCGCCCTTGACCCCGTCGAGGACCGCGATGACCGAAGGGCGCAAGAGTACCGCGTCGGGCAATCCGATCGGGTCGGGATTGATGTTGGGCAGGTTCTCGACCAGCCGGATCATGTCGTATCCGAGATATCCGAACAGTCCCGCACTGGCTCCGGGAAGTCCGTCGGGCAGGTCGATCCGGCTTTCCTCGATCAGGGCGCGCAGCGAAGTCAGCGGGTCGGCAGCTTCGTCGGCAAAACCGGCGCGGTCATAGCGCGCCTGCCGGTTGATCCGTGCTTTCGTCCCGTGGCATTCCCAGACGAGGTCGGGCTTCATGCCGATGATCGAATAGCGTCCGCGCACTTCGCCGCCGGTTACGCTTTCCAACATGAAGGCGTCGGCGCGCGCGCTGGAAAGTTTCAGCATCAGCGAAACGGGCGTGTCTAGGTCGGCGGCCAGTCGTGTATATACCAGCTGGTTCCGCCCCGCCTCGAAGCCCGCCGCGAAGCTGTCGTATGACGGTTCGAGCGCCATCAGGGCAATTGGGCGTTGACCGCGTCGATCGCGCTCTGGTTCACTTGGATTCCGGTCTCGTTCAGCAGCGACTGGGTGAAAGTGGCAATCAGCCCTGTCGACAGTTCGACCGCAGTCTGTGACGAGAATTGCGTCCGGACCAATTCGGATTCCGGGGCATTCGGGTCTGGTGGAGTAATCGCGTCCAGTCGCATGAGCCAGGCATCGCCAGCAGCCGACAGAACGCGAACCTCGTCGCGGTCCATGGCGAAAAGCGTATCGGTGAAATCGGGCGGTGTGCCTTCGACGAAGGCATCGCGCGACAACTCGCGGTCGGTTTCCAGATCGAGGCCGAGCGCCGCCATCTCGCGGCCGCCACGAATCTCCTCAGCATGCGTTTCGGCACGGGCAACCAAGGCCTTTTGCGTCTCGGCGGCTTCCCAGCCTGCGACAAGCTCGTCGCGGACATCCTCCAGCGGAATCAGTGCGGGTGGAAGTGTCTCGGTCACGGTCAGGGCGAAGATTCCGCCATCTTCGAGGTCGACGACACGCGGAAAATCGCCTTGCTGGGCCGCGGCGGCGGCGGTGCGGAAGGCATCATAGGCGGCGATGCCTTCGAAGACATCCGAGTTCCACTCGATCGTGCCTGTCTCCATGTCGGTCCGTTCGGCCAAGACATTCATATCCGCGCCCCCGGCCAGAAGATCCTCGATCTGCGGAACGGTATCGAGAATGATCCGGCGCGCGCGGTCGGTAGCCGCTTCGGCAGCCAGTTCGTCACGAACCTCGTCGAAGGTAATCTCCTGCGCGGCGAGGATGCCATTCATCCGGTAAAGGGCCGGTCCGAGACTGGAGGGCAGCGGTCCTGCGACTGCCGGTTCGGTCAGTGCGAAAACGGCCTCTGCAGCAGGTCCGAGATCATCGACCGAGACGTCGCCAAGATCGACATCGCTCAGCGACAGTCCACGCTCGGCAACGAGGTCGTCGAAATCGGTTTCGCCGGCATCGAGCCGGGCCTTGGCGGCGGCGGCGTCGGCTTCGGTCGCGAAGACCAGTCTTTCGACCAGTCGCCGCTCGGGCTGGATGTATTCCGCGATGCGAGCGTCATAAAGCGCGCGGGCCTGAGCCTCGTCGATCTCGACCTTGTCGACAATCATGTCCGGCGTCAGCCAGGCGTAAGAGATCGACTTGGTCTCGGGCCGGGTGAAGGGCTCCGGGTTGGCTTCATAGAAGGCGCGAAGCTCGGCGTCCGATGGTTCGGCCAGCGGCTCGGGCAGGTCTTCGGCCGTCAGGCGCGCCCAGGTGACATCGCGGGCCTCGCGGGCATGGTTGAACAGGGTATCGGTGTAGATGTCCGGTGTCACGACGCCCGATCCGACGGCGCTGCGAAGAAGATCCGTTGCGATGTCGTTGCGGACCCGGTCTTCAAACTCTGCGACGTTGATGCCGTTTTGCTGCAGTGACAGTTCGTAGATCTGGCGGTCAAATGTGGCATTTGCCCCCTGAAAGGCCGGCGTGGCAAGGATTTCGCGGCTGACCACTTCATCGCCAGCCGAAATCCCGAGTTCCAGAGTTTCGTTCTCGAGCGCGGCAGCTGTGATCAACTGGGACAGAGCGGCACGGTCGACGCCGAACATCTGTGCCTGCTGGAAGGTCAGCTGCTGGCCTGTCTGGCGCTGGAAGTTCCGCATTTGCGCATCGACGGCGCGCGCATAGTCATTGACGCTGATTTCGACGGTTCCAACGGACGCTACGCTGCGCTGAGAGCCACCGAAACTCGTGGCCCCAAAGCCAGCGAGGCCCAGGATCAGAAGCACTACGATCACCCAGAGTGCTGCGTTTCCGGCTTTTTTCCTTGCCATGCGTCAAAGCCCTTTTCGCTTAGGTCGCGACTTCCTACGCGAGGGGCATGGGCAGGGCAAGGGGCAGGCGTCAGCCGCGCAACGCTGCGCCCTGCCGCTCCATTTCACGAGCCAGTTCGCGCGGTGCGTGGCGGGCGGTCTCAAGCGCCTGTTCGGGCGGCGCACCCTCGACCGCCGCAGCCGCAACCTGGGCGAGGGAGAAAGTCGGAACCGCGGCGATGCCTTTCAGCGTCTCGCGCGTCAGCGCCAGGACCGCCAGATAAACGGGATACGCCCCGAGGACGCCTGGACCACTGACGTTCTCGCCGGTCGCCACCCGCTCGCAGAAGGACGCGTCAGGTGAAAGGTAACTTCGGCAGATCATCGGGCGCGCGTCGTAGGCGCGGCAGATACGGGAGACGGGATCCAGCGCCGGGCAGGCCGCCTTGTGCCATTCGCGCCCGTCGGGCAGGCTCTTGAGCGCGGACAACGCCTTGTGAAGACCAAGCGCTTCCGCGCCAGTCATCGTGCCGCCGTCCTCGCCGGTGAGAATGCAGCAGAAGGCGCATCCGCTTGCGCAGGCAGCGCTGGCCGCGGGGCCATTCGGGTCCGCCAGCTGCCCGGCGAGAAGTGCCTGACCCGCCTGCGCAGCCGCTTCTCCATCGCGTAGCCGGCGAAGCGCCTCGCGCAGCGGCATGCCGTGCGCCGCCGCGGTGTCGATCCAGGCCAAAAGGACGCGCCGTGCCGTGTCGCGAAGCACGGGAGGAACACCGGAGCCACGCGCGGCACTGGCGCGGTTCCGCAGCCCGGCGATGTCCTTCGGCATTGTCATGCGCTGACGGGCGTTATCGCCGCCAACCGTCGAGCAAGCTCAGCAATCTCGGTCCGGTCGATGTTGGCGAAGGCGATGCGAAGGCCCTTCCGGCAGATCGGATCCAGCGGCGGTGCGAACATGGTCGCGGGCAGTGCGAGGATGCTGGCGTCTTGCACAAGTCGTCTTGCGACCTCTTCGGACGATGCGTCGAACGGGTGACTGACAAAGGCGAAATAGGCTCCAAGTCCGAGGATGTCCCAGCCTTCGAGCGGACCCAGATGCTCGGTCACGGCCGCGCGACGGTCAAGGATCTCGGCGCGTTCGCCTGCCACCCACTGACGAAGGTTTCGCATTCCCCAGAGCGCCGCCCTCTGACCAAGCTGATTGGGGCATATGATCGCCGTATCTTGGAATTTTTCGATCTCTCTCAATATCTTGTCGGACGCAATTACAGCGCCGACTCGGTGACCTGTCAGCCGATAGGTCTTCGAGAAGGAGTAAAGATCGATCACCGTGTCGTGCCAGTCCGGATCGGCGAAAAGTGCGTGCGGCGCGCCGGAGCCTGCATGAAAGTCCCGGTAGGTTTCATCCACCACCAGCGCGATGCCGTGCGACCGCGCGAGATCGCGGAAGGCGGCGAGGGTTTCGGCCGGGTACTCCGCACCGGTCGGGTTGTTGGGCGTGACCAGTACGATTGCACGCGTTCGTCCCGTGACAAGGCGTGCGGCCGTCGCGACGTCCGGGATCATGGAGGCGTCGGTCGGCAACGGCACGGTCCTGACGCCGGACATATCGAGCCACATCTTGTGGTTGAAATACCAAGGAGTTGGAAGGATAACTTCATCCCCTGCGCCAGCCAGGGCCGCCATGACCGCGACAAAGGCCTGATTGCATCCGGCGGTGATCGCGGTCTGGTTCGGTGCAATCGTGCCGCTGTAGTTGCGGCTCCATTCGGCAGCGACCTCGGCGCGCAGCTCGGGCAGTCCCAGCACCGGCCCATAAAGATGCGCCTCGGGATCGTTGAGGGCCGCCTCAGCGATGGCCCGCCTCAGCGCTTCCGGCGGAGGCTCAACAGGTGCGGCCTGGCTGACGTTCAGGAGGGGGCGGTCAGGAGGAAACGTCACGCCCTCCAGCCAACGCCTTGCCTCGGGGATGGGAGGCGCATCGGTCGCCAGCATCGACGGATTCAGATCGAAAGTCATGTGTGGGCAGCCTTCGCCAGAAGAAATGCCGCGATTGCTCCGGCCTGCTCTTTGGAGCATCTCAGCGGAAAGCTGCGTTTCGACGTCTTGTGCAGCCGGTTTCGCTGTAACGACGTGCTGGCCATGGCCGGGTGTCAGTCCTTGCCGCGGTAAGGTTCGACGTATTGCAGGGCCATGTCCCAAGGGAAGAAGATCCAGGTGTCCTGGCTGACGCCAGTGATGAACGTGTCGACCATCGGCTCGCCCTGCGGCTTGGCGTAGACTGTCGCGAAATGGGCCTTGGGGTACAGCGCCCGCACCACCTCCAGCGTTTTTCCGGTGTCGACAAGGTCGTCGACGATCAGAATGCCGGTACCGTCGCCCATCATGTCCTTGTCAGGGCTTTTCAGAACGATTGCGTCCAGTTGCGACTGGTGGTCGTAGCTCTTGACGCTGATCGTGTCGACGGTGCGGATATCAAGCTCGCGCGCCACGATCATCGCGGGGGCCATCCCGCCGCGGGTGATTGCGACGACGGCACGCCAGGACCCTTCGTCGGGGCCGCGCCCGTCCAGACGCCAGGCGAGCGCGCGCGAGTCGCGGTGAATCTGGTCCCAGCTGACGTGGAACCCCTTCTCGTGCGGCAGACGATCGTTCATGTGCGCTACTCTTTCTTGTCGTAGGTCATGTCAGGCGCATCGAGCGCCTTCATCCCCACGACGTGATAGCCGGAGTCGACGTGATGGACTTCGCCGGTCACGCCGCGCGAGAGATCCGAGAGCAGGTACATCGCCGCACCGCCCACATCCTCAATCGAGACGTTCCGGCGGAGCGGCGAGTTGTACTCGTTCCACTTCAGGATATAGCGGAAGTCGCCGATGCCCGACGCCGCCAGCGTCTTGATGGTGCCGGCGCTGATCGCGTTGCAGCGAACGCCGTTCTTGCCAAGGTCTTCGGCGATATAGCGCACCGAGCATTCCAGCGCAGCCTTGCATAGCCCCATCACGTTGTAGTGCGGCATTACCTTCTCGGCGCCGTAGTAGGTCAGTGTCAGAAGCGATCCGCCATCTGGCATGATGTCTGCGGCGCGACGGCAGATTTCGGTGAACGAGAAGACCGATATATCCATTGACATCAGGAAGTTGTCGCGCGTTGTGTCGAGGTAGCGGCCGCGCAATTGGTTCTTGTCGGAAAATCCGATGGCATGCACCACGAAGTCCAGTTTGCCCCAGCGTTGCTTCAGCGACTCGAAGAGCGCGTCCATGCTCTCGGGGTCGCCGACATCGCAGGGCACGACGAAATCCGATCCAAGTTGTCCGGCCAGCGGCGTAACGCGCTTGAGCAGCGCCTCGCCCTGGTACGAGAAGGCCAGTTCGGCGCCCTGTTCGGCAACTGCCTTGGCTATTCCCCATGCAATGGATTTGTCGTTGGCCAGTCCCATGATGAGACCTCGCTTGCCCGCCATCAGTCCAGCGCTCATGTTCCCATCCCTCGACCCGTTTACCGTGGAGCGGGTCTATGCCATCACGTGACGTGCATCAAGGGCGCGAGGAGAGTGTCGATGAGCGGACGAACGGGGATATTCGCAGGCGACGATCCCATCGGGATCGCAAGGCGGTGGCTGGACGAGGCCACGGCGACGGAACCCAACGATCCGAACGCCATGGCTTTGGCCAGCGTGGACCCGGACGGCTTGCCGAATGTGCGGATGGTGCTGCTGAAAGAGATCGAGGACGACGCCTTCGTTTTCTACACCAATTACGACAGCGCCAAGGGGCTTGAGTTGACTGCCAGTGGCAAGGCGGCGTTCGTGATTCACTGGAAGACATTGCGCCGCCAGGTGCGGGTGAGGGGGCTCGTGACGAAAGAGGAGGGCCCGCAGGCCGACGCCTATTATTCGTCGCGCGCGCTGAACAGCCGGATCGGCGCCTGGGCCTCCGAGCAATCGCGCCCGCTTTCATCGCGCGAGGCGCTCGTTGCGAAGGCCGCGAAGATGGGGCTGCTGCACGGCCCGGCCCCGAAAAGACCGCCTTTCTGGGGCGGATTCCGCATCTCTCCGATCGAGATCGAGTTCTGGGCGGACGGTCCCTTCAGGCTGCACGACCGCTTTCGCTGGACCCGGCCGGATCGAAGCGCGGATTGGAGCGTCTTACGTTTGAATCCCTAATCCCCCACTGGTGGAATTTTCCGATTTTTTAAAATCTTTAACCTTGCATTGTCCGCTGACGTTGCCGCAAAGTCGGAATTAAAGGGCGAAAGACCCGAGGGATGAATTTGCAGATGACAGACGCTGAGAAAGACGGAGCACACGTCAGGGGCACCGTTAAATGGTTCGACCCGACCAAGGGCTTCGGATTCGTCGTGTCGGATTCCGGGGGGCCTGACATCCTTCTGCATGCCAACGTGCTGCGGAATTTCGGCCAGTCTTCGGTCGCCGATTCCGCTGGAATCGAGATCATCGTGCAAGAGACCGCTCGCGGTATCCAGGCGGTTGAGGTTCTGCATATCGAACCTCCCATGTCCGGTGACTACGCTTCGGTTGCGGCCGAGGCGGGAAGCGAAATCGCCGAACCTCCCGATTTGTCGCTGCCGCTTGAACCTGCGCGCGTCAAATGGTTCGACAAGGCGAAAGGCTTTGGTTTTGCAAATGTTTTCGGGCGGGATGAAGACGTCTTCCTGCATATCGAAGTGCTGCGCCGCTCAGGTCTGGCGGACCTACAGCCGGGCGAGGCCGTGTCGCTTCGAGTGGTCGATGGCAAGCGTGGCCGGATGGCCATGCAGGTGACGAGTTGGGAAGCTGCTCTGAAAGTTCACGATTGACCCAGCGCCTTGCTGCGCTGGTGAGCTTACTGGGTTGTGCAGGCCCGGTATTTGCAGACTGCGACGCTGGAAGGGTAGACCTGCGTGGCGACTGGGGGACGGCGCGGTTCAGCGTCGAAGTGGCGGACGATCCGCAAGAGCGATCGGTCGGTCTGATGAATCGCGACTCGATGGCACGAAGCTCCGGCATGCTTTTCGTCTACGAACGGCCGCAACGCGCGGTATTCTGGATGAGGAACACCCTGATCCCGCTTGATCTGATCTTCATGGACTCAACAGGGACCGTCACGCGCATCCACGAGAACGCAATTCCGTTGGACCTCACGGGGATCGAGGGAGGCGAAGCGGTGCAGTTCGTCCTCGAGATCAACGGCGGCCTTGCGCGGCGCCTGGGAATTGCCGAGGGAAGCGCCTTGCGGCACCCTGCGATCGGCGAAGACGCGGCCTGGGCCTGCGAGTGATTGCCATCTCGGAATGCACTCGCTAGAAGGTCCACCAGAGTCGGGGCGTAGCGCAGTCTGGTAGCGCATCTGTTTTGGGAACAGAGGGCCGGGAGTTCGAATCTCTCCGCCCCGACCACTAAATCTTGATGGCACTATCGCTACATCCTGTGGCCGTTTGGTCGGAGCCGCTCACTATTGTTGTGGATATGTCGCGCGCGCTCGCGACGGGTTCGCTTCGCAGGCAGGACGCAAATCATCCCCTTCGCGGCATCTGGCCCGAGTCCCTGCAAACTGCCTGTTCAGCCGTTCGGTCGCTTGCGCGCGCTAAGGGCCGGTTCCTGAAAGCGATTCCCGGTTGGTCGATGGCGCGCAGGCAATCGGCTTCCGGTCAACGCAAATTCAGGTGGAATCGGATCTTCGAGGTCAACCGAAAAAAGTGACGAAATTGTGAAATTGTCCGTTGACGTCGGGGGTCGAATTGCAGCAGTTTGTGTAGGCCGGTCGGAAAGCCACAACATCTAGTGGTAGTCGGCAGGGGGCAGACACTCACAAAACACTCATCTTCACGCGGAAGATCGAGGACGTTGCGGCGCTTCTGCGTTTCGCGAGCAGGGAGTGTTGTCTCAGATCTATCCGACCGGCGCGAAAGACTGCGACGGCACCGTCAACAGGCGGGCCAAACACCAAAATGACGCGGGGCACGGACGAATGAAGATCGAACGCACTTTCACCAAGGCAGGCAAGGACGCTTACGCAGAGCTGGAGTTCAGCTTGACGGTTTCCGAGATCCGGAATCCGGACGGCACCATTGTGTTCAAACTGGACAATGTCGAGATTCCCGCGGGCTGGAGCCAGGTGGCGTCCGATGTCATCGCCCAGAAGTATTTCCGCAAGGCCGGCGTTCCCGCCGTTCTGAAGAAGGTCAAGGAAAAGGGCGTGCCCGAGTTTCTGTGGCGCTCGGTGCCGGACGAGAGTGCGCTGTCCAAATTGCCGGAAGCAGAGCGCTTCGTAGGTGAGACCAGCGCACGTCAGGTGTTCGACAGACTGGCCGGCGCCTGGGCCTACTGGGGCTGGAAAGGCGGCTACTTCACCACCGAGGCCGACGCGCGCGCCTATTTCGACGAGATGCGCTACATGCTGGCGACGCAGCGCGCAGCGCCCAACAGCCCGCAGTGGTTCAATACCGGCCTGCACTGGGCCTACGGCATCGACGGGCCGAG
>CAZRNL010000099.1:0-564 GCA_964601395.1 uncultured Silicimonas sp.
AACGCGGCTATACTTTCTGCGTCATCGAGCACGACATGGATTTCATCGGTCGCCTCTGTGATCCGGTCATCGTCATGGCCGAGGGCAAGGTCCTGGCGGAAGGATCGGCGTCGGACATCATGAAGAACGAACAGGTGATCGAGGCTTATCTGGGGACCGGACTGAAGAATAAGGTCAAGCAGGAGGCGGGCGGGTGAGCGATCCATACGACGACCGCGGGAACAAGGACGCATCCATAGCCAACCCCAGACCCGCGGGTACGCTGTCGCCGTCTCCGGGCACGCAGGCGGCGGTGCACAGATCGGATGCCTTTCTGATCGGCGACGGCATGACCGGCGGCTATGGCACGGGCGCGGACATCCTGAACGATTGCACAATTGCCGTGGACGAAGGCCAGATCGCCGTGATCGTGGGTCCGAACGGGGCCGGCAAGTCGACGGCGATGAAGGCCGTCTTCGGGATGCTGAATCTTCGCAAAGGGTCGGTGCGCCTGGCGGGCGAGGATATCACCTTGCTGTCGCCCCAGGACCGGGTCGCCAAGGGCATGGCCTTCGTGCCGCAGAC
>CAZRNL010000099.1:574-9462 GCA_964601395.1 uncultured Silicimonas sp.
CGAACATCTTCACCTCGCTGACGGTCGAGGAAAATCTCGAGATGGGCGCTTTCCTGCGCCGCGACGACATCTCGGGCACCATGGCGCAAGTGTACGACCTGTTCCCGATCCTCAAGGACAAGCGACGGCAGGCTGCCGGAGAGCTGTCCGGCGGTCAGCGACAGCAGGTTGCGGTGGGCCGTGCCCTCATGACCCGGCCCAAGGTACTGATGCTGGACGAGCCGACGGCAGGCGTAAGTCCGATCGTCATGGATGAACTGTTCGACCGGATCATCGAGGTGGCAAGGACCGGAATCTCGATCCTCATGGTCGAGCAGAACGCGCGTCAGGCGCTGAACATCGCTGACAAGGGATATGTGCTGGTACAGGGAGCGAACGCCTATACCGACACGGGCCAGGCACTTCTGGAGAATCCGGATGTCAGACGTACGTTCCTGGGGGGATGAGATGACAGGATGTGACCACGCCACCATTCTGAAAGACATGCCGGGCGCCCCCGCAACGGTATCGGGAGACACCGAATGGACATTCTGAACGCTATTGTGGCGCTGGCCAACTTCGTGATCGTCCCCGCCATCGCCTATGGCTCGCAATTGGCCCTGGGCGCGCTTGGGGTGACGCTGATCTACGGCATCCTGCGCTTCTCCAACTTTGCCCATGGCGACACGATGGCTTTCGGCGCGATGGTGACGATCCTGGTGACATGGCTCCTGCAAGGCTGGGGCGTGTCCTTCGGCCCACTTCCCACCGCGCTTCTGGCCCTGCCATTCGGCATTGCGGTAACGGCGCTTCTATTGCTGACGACGGACCGGTTGGTCTACCGCTTCTACCGGGAACAGAAAGCCGCTCCGGTCATCCTTGTCATTGTCTCGATGGGCGTGATGTTCGTCCTGAACGGAATCGTCCGCTTCGTCATCGGTGTGGACGACCAGATCTTCGCGGATGGCGAGCGATTTATCGTGACGGCCCGAGGCTTTCGGGAGGCGACGGGACTTGATGAGGGGCTGGCGATAAAGTCGACCTCCGCCCTGACTGTCATTGTCGCCATCATCGTCGTGGCGGTCCTGTTCTGGTTCCTGAACAAGACCCGAACAGGCAAGTCGATGCGCGCCTTCTCGGACAATGAGGATCTCGCTCTTCTCTCCGGCATCAACCCCGAACGTGTCGTGGCGATCACCTGGATCATCGTGGCAGGGCTCGCCACCATTGCAGGCGTGCTCTACGGGCTCGAAAAGTCCTTCAAACCCTTCACGTATTTCCAGTTGCTTCTTCCCATCTTCGCTTCCGCCATCGTCGGAGGCCTCGGCAGCCCGCTCGGGGCCATCGCGGGCGGGTTCGTGATCGCCTTCTCGGAAGTCACGGTCACTTACGCCTTCAAGAAAGTGATGGGCTACCTCGTGCCTTCGTGGGAGCCGGACGGACTGGTCCAGCTGCTTTCGACGGACTACAAGTTCGCCGTCAGCTTCGCGATCCTGATCATCGTGCTTCTGTTCCGGCCAACCGGACTGTTCCGGGGGAAATCCGTATGAAACTCACGACACGCGAAATCCTTCTCTTTCTTATCGTCTTTGGCCTGATCGTCGCGACCGGGTTTTTGCAAAGCTGGAACGTGGCACTTGGCATCGTCAACATGGGACTGATCTCAGCCATCATGGCGCTGGGAGTGAACATGCAGTGGGGTTATGCGGGACTCTTCAACGTCGGCATCATGGGTTTCGTCGCACTCGGCGGACTTGGGGCCGTCGTGATCGCCATGCCGCCCGTCGGCGAAGCCTGGGCAGCCGGAGGCGGCCGGGTGCTGGGTGGTCTCCTGCTGGGCCTTCTGACTATCGTCGCAGCCGTTCAGGTGTGGACGCGCATGGCCGCAGGCGGCGCAAGAGCCCTGGCCATGATCGCGGTTCTGGTTGTCGGCTTTTTCGTCTTCCGTGGGGTCTTCGACGCCGGTGTCGCAGCCGTAGAGGCTATCAATCCGTCCTCGACCGGGTACCTCGGCGGACTAGGTCTGCCCGTGCTCATCGGCTGGCCCGTTGGCGCCCTTCTGGCGGCTGGCGCTGCCTGGATGGTTGGCAAGACAGCGCTTGGCCTGCGGTCGGATTACCTGGCCATCGCGACGCTTGGCATAGCCGAGATTATAATCGCGGTACTGAAGAACGAGGATTGGCTGGCGCGGGGCGTGAAGAACGTGATCGGCATCCCCCGCCCGGTGCCTTACGAGATCAACCTGCAGCAAGACCCCGGCTTTGTCGAACGCATGACCTCCTGGGGGTTCGATCCCGTGACCGGATCGTCGATCATCGTCAAGCTGGCCTACATGGGGCTCTTTCTGACCGTGCTGGTCCTGCTGCTCTGGCTGGCGCAGGCAGCGCTCAACTCGCCCTGGGGCCGCATGATGCGCGCCATCCGCGACAACGAGGTCGCGGCCGAGGCGATGGGCAAGGATGTGACGGCCAGGCATCTTCAGATCTTCATCCTGGGATCGGCTGTGTGCGGCCTTGCAGGTGCCATGATGACAACGCTCGACGGTCAGCTGACCCCCGGCACCTACCAGCCGTTGCGCTTTACGTTCCTCGTCTGGGTCATGGTCATCGTCGGCGGTTCGGGGAACAACTTCGGTGCCGTTCTGGGCGGCTTCCTGATCTGGTTCCTTTGGGTGATGGTCGAGCCTATCGGACAGGTCGTTCTTCAGACTCTGACGTCGGGCATGGCGGAAGGGTCATGGCTCAAGACACACTTGCTGGACAGTGCCGCACACATGCGTCTTCTGACCATGGGACTGATCCTGCTTCTTGTCCTGCGTTTCAGTCCCCGCGGACTGATCCCCGAGCGTTGATCGTCACCTTTATTCCGGCGGCAGGGCGGTCCAGCCGGATGCGGGGACGTGATAAGTTGCTGGAGAATTTGGACGGCCAGCCGATCCTCCGCCGCGCAGCGATGACGGCGATTGCGGCGCGGTTGGGCTCGGTGATCGCCGGAATCGGCCCCGACGACGGGGCGCGGCGCGAGGCGCTGGGCGGGCTGGATGTCAGGATCATCGAGGTAGAGGACGCCGGCGAAGGTATGGCCGCCACCTTGCGCGCAGGTGCGAGCGCGGCGCGGATCGAAATCGAAACGGACGTCGCCGACGAAAAAGACCGCGCGAAATCCGGTATGCTTGTGCTGCTCCCCGACATGCCGGAGATCGAGTCCGCAGACCTGAATGCGCTGGACCACGTCTTTCGGGCAAGCGGCGGCGCTGCGGTACGGGCGACAAGCGCGAAAGGCAAGGTGGGTCATCCAGTTCTGTTTCCCTACAGTCTTCTCGGCGACTTCGTGGCGCTGGAAGGTGATCGGGGGGCGGCCTCGCTTCTGGCGGACGCTCGTACGGTCGGAGTGCCTCTGGCCGGGCAACGCGCGATCCTTGACCTGGACACGCCGGAAGACTGGGAAGCTTGGCGCGCCGGTTCGGACCGGAAAGCCCCGGAAAACCGCTGACAGGAATCGCGGTGAGCCCTGTCAGGAACGCGCGCCACTCGAAGACCGGATCTCTTGCCAAGCCCTTGCTTTCGGGCCACACCCCGCGAATGGAGCGATCTCCCGAAATACTTTGCATCGGCTCGGTTCTCTGGGACGTTATTGGAAGATCAGGCGCGGTCATGCGTCTGGGTTCTGACGTGCCGGGACGGATCACCCGGCTTCCGGGCGGCGTCGCGATGAACATTGCGATGACGCTTCGCCGCTTTGGCATGCATCCTGTTCTGCTAACCGCAATTGGCCATGACGAAGAGGGCGACGAACTGATCGCTGCCGCAGATCGGCTTGGAATGGGAACAGACCTGATCTATCGCTCGGATGATCTGCCGACTGACCGGTACATGGCCCTTGAAGGTGCGAACGGGCTGGTCGCCGCAATAGCGGACGCTCATTCGCTGGAGGCCGCTGGCGACAAGATCCTCAGTCCGCTTGCCGACGGAAGACTTGGATCGACCGTGGCCCCCTATGCGGGGCTTATCGCCATAGATGGCAACCTGACCGAACACCTGCTGGCCGACATCGCGTCGAGTCCGCTTTTTTCCCTGGCCGACTTGCGGATAGCTCCCGCGTCGCCGGGCAAGGCCGAGCGCCTCCTGCCGCTTCTCGGCTGTCCGAACGCCACGATCTACGTCAACCTCGAGGAAGCCAGCCTGCTTTGCCAATCAACCTTCGAAGACGCCGAAGACGCGGTGACGGGGATGCTTGAACGCGGTGCCGCAAATGTTCTCGTCACCGATGGTGGCCGGCCGGCCGCGCACGGAACCGAAGCCGGGATCATCAGGGCCGACCCTCCACGAGTGCTTGTGACCCGCGTGACTGGAGCGGGCGATACCTTCATGGCCGCCCACATTGCCGCAGAAGTGCGGGGCGAACATCGCGCGCAGGCGCTGGCGACTGCGCTTCTGGCTGCCGCCAACTATGTGTCGGGGGATGTGCCATCATGACATTACGAATTGCATATTCCCCCGAAGTGGAGGCCGCGCGGAACTCCGGCGCACCGCTGGTCGCCCTGGAGTCGACGATCATCACCCACGGGATGCCCTACCCGACGAACATAGCGACGGCGCGGCGCGTGGAAGCCGCAGTCCGCGAAGCAGGCGGGGTGCCCGCCACCATAGCCGTTCTGGAGGGATCGCTTCAAATCGGTCTCGACCCGGCACAACTCGAGGCGCTTGGCCGGGCCAGCGGCGTCGCCAAGCTGTCCCGCGCCGACATGGCTGCCTGCCTTGCGACCGGCGGAACGGGCGCAACGACGGTCGCGGCCACCATGATCGCGGCGCGGGCCGCCGGGATCGAGGTTTTCGCAACGGGCGGAATCGGCGGTGTCCACAAGGGCGCCGAGGCCAGCTTCGACATTTCTGCGGATCTGCATGAACTTGCACGGACGCCGGTGAACGTCGTCGCAGCCGGTGCGAAGGCGATCCTTGACCTGCCGAAGACACTGGAAGTCCTGGAGACGCTGGGCGTGCCGGTCATCGCTGTCGGCCAGGACGATTTCCCGGCATTCTGGTCGCGCTCGTCGGGGTTGAAGGCTCCGCTGAGGATGGACAGCGCGGACGAGATCGCTGCGGCCTTCCGGATGCGCCGCGCGCTGGCGCTGGACGGCGGCCAGTTGATCGCGAACCCGATTCCCAGGGAGTTCGAGATCGCTGCGGAAAATCTCGCTCCGCACATCGCGCAGGCGACCGCTGAAGCGGATCGGCAGGGAATCGCCGGAAAGGCAGTCACGCCGTTCCTGTTGCAACGCATCTTCGAGTTGACCGAAGGCCGGTCGTTGGACGCGAACATCGAACTGGTGCTGAACAACGCAGAGCTTGCCTCGAAAATCGCCATCGCCCTGAGCGGCGGCGCGGGAAACAGATGATTTCCGGCACCTGTGTTGCGGGACGACGACCGACAGAATAGGTTACGCCAAAACATCGGGGCCAGTTCCATGACCACGCCTTTCGAAGACGACCACGAAACGAAGAAACGGCGCAGCTTGTTCGCGTCCTTCCGTGGCTCTTTTCTGACCGGGCTTGTCGTTATCGCACCAATCGCCCTGACGCTGTGGCTGATCTGGACGGTAGCCGGATGGGTCGACAGCTGGGTACTACCCTTCGTTCCTGTCTGGCTGCGACCCGATCAATACATCGGCCTGAACATTCGCGGCATCGGTGTTCTCGTGTTTCTCCTCTTCACGGTGCTCGTCGGCTGGATGGCTAAGGGCATCATCGGCAAGTCGCTGATCAAATGGGCCGAAGGCCTCGTGCAAGGTCTTCCGGTCGTCAGGTCGGTCTACAATGGTTTGAAGCAGATCGCCGAGACCGTATTCGCTCAATCTGAAACCTCGTTCGATACGGCCTGTCTGATCGAGTATCCTCGCAAGGGGATCTGGGCGATCGCGTTTATCTCGACCAAAGCCAAGGGCGAGATCGCGGGCAAGATCGAAGGCGATGATGAGAAGACAACCGTTTTCCTTCCGACGACTCCGAACCCGACCTCGGGGTTCCTGCTGTTCCTCCCGAAGAAGGACGTCATCGAGCTGGACATGACCGTCGAGGATGCGGCGAAACTGGTGATCTCGGCAGGTCTTGTGTATCCGGACGGCGCAAAGGCGTTGCCGACGCCGATCGGAGAAGTCCGCCAACCGACAGCCCGAGCGTCTGGCAGTTAGTCGTACATCACCGGCATATCGACGCTTGAGCGGATGCCGATCGTGTGCCCGTGATCGCGCAGGAACTTATCGGCCGCGCCACGCCCGGCCTGCTTGAGCGCAATGATTATGCCCGCAGACGGCACCGTCTTCGATGCCAGTCCCAATTCGGTCATCAGTTCGTCATCGGCGATCATGTGAACAAGAACATCTTTCATCGTCCCTTTTGGCACCGTGCCGTCCGCGACAAGACGTTTGACGAAGTTGATGGCCCTCAGTTCGCGCAGGAGCGACGAGTTGAAACTGATCTCGTTGATCCGGTTCAGGATCGCGGGCGCGTCTTTTGGCACTTCGTCGCGCACCAGGGGGTTGATGTTCACGATGACGATGTCGTCGGGCAGTTCGGGCACGAACAGCGGAAAAAGAGCCGGATTGCCGGTATAGCCGCCGTCCCAGTAAGCCTCGCCTTCGATCTCGACAGCCTGAAACAGCGTCGGCAGGCAGGCCGAAGCAAGAATGGCATCTGTCGAGATATCATTACCCGAGAAGACGCGTATCTTTCCGGTGCGGACATTCGTGGCACAGACAAAAAGGACCGGGGCCGTGGCTGCGCAAACGGTGTCATAGTTGAAACGCTCGACAATTCCGGCAAGGGGATTGCGATACAACACCCCGTAGGAATAGGGCGAGAACACCCGCGTGACCGCATCCGCTATCGAGTAGGGCAACGAATACTCGATGGCGCGGCTGATCTGACCTGGCGCCGGGAACAGCGCACTCATCCAGTCCGCGAGGCGGAGGTCTCCGATTCCGGCGATCTCGGTCCATAGCCAGTCGAGATTCTCGCGCGCGCCTTCCCGCCCGCCAAGGATCATTCCGGCCTTGAGGGCCGCACCATTCAGAGCGCCGGCGGATGTGCCCGAGATGGCCGCGATCTCGATAGTCTCGTCTTCAAGAAGCCGGTCCAGCACGCCCCAGGTAAAGGCGCCGTGCGCCCCGCCACCCTGAAGGGCAAGGTTGATGCGGCGAGGCACGGGCTTCACTGCGACGTCCAGCCACCATCGGCGGAAATGGTCGTACCGGTGATCTGCGCCGCAGCCTCCGAACACAGGAAGGTGACGATGCCCGCAACCTGCTCGACTGTGACGAACTCCTTGGACGGTTGCTTCAGAAGAATTACCTTCTCGATCGCCTCGTCTTCCGAAATGCCGTATTCCTTGGCGGTATTCGGGATCTGGGCCTCGACCAGCGGCGTCAGAACATACCCCGGACAGATGGCATTGGCGGTGATGTTCTCCTTGGCGGTTTCCAGTGCGATCACTTTGGTCATGCCGACAACGCCATGCTTGGCGGTGACATAGGCCGACTTGAACGGGCTGGCGCGCAACCCGTGGGCGGAGGCGATGTTCACCACTCTGCCCCACCCGGCCCTGCGCATCATCGGCAGGGCGACGGCAGCGGTGTGGAAGGCCGAATTCATGTTGATCGCTATGATCGCGTCCCATTTCCCGACAGGAAACTCATCAATGGCTGCGACGTGCTGGATGCCAGCGTTGTTGATCAGGATATCGCAAGCGCCCGCCTGTTCGATCAGCGCGCGGCATTCGTCGCCCTTCGACATGTCGGCCTTGATATAGCGGGCTTTGGTGTTGGTTTCGCTGGAGATTTCCTCGG
Organism: uncultured Silicimonas sp.; assembly: GCA_964601395.1. Taxonomy (GTDB): domain Bacteria; phylum Pseudomonadota; class Alphaproteobacteria; order Rhodobacterales; family Rhodobacteraceae; genus JAVJUV01. Next base: position 8,394 of record CAZRNL010000099.1, read on the forward strand.
CCAGCGCGTGGTCCTCAGGGCGATCTGTGAATGAGTTCAGCACAACGTCTGCCCCCTGACGCGCCAGTTCCCAGGCAACTCCAAGGCCGATCCCGGAGTTCGATCCGGTGATGATTGCGGTTTTGCCCTTGAACAACATGATCAGCTTCCTTTCGCGCTCGCGGCATTTCTCTGCGAACGCACGATAGCGGCTGTAGCGCAGGGCGCCAGACCATTCCTCAAGATTGGTCGGAGAGCGCGGGCGTCCCCCCTACTCCGCGGCTTCCTGATAATCCTCCAGCGGCGGACAGGTGCAGACCAGGTGGCGGTCGCCGTAGACGTTGTCGACACGGTTGACCGGGGGCCAGTACTTGTCGACGCGGAAAGCGCCCTTGGGGTAACAGCCCTCTTCCCGTGTGTACGGCCGGTCCCAGTTGCCCACGAGGTCCTCGACGGTGTGGGGCGCATTCTTGAGAGGATTGTTCTCGGGGTCGATCCGGCCTTCCTCGACAGCGCGAATCTCTTCGCGGATTGAAAGCATCGCATCGCAAAACCTGTCGAGCTCGGCCTTGGTTTCCGATTCGGTGGGCTCCACCATCAGGGTTCCGGCCACCGGCCAACTCATCGTCGGAGCGTGGAAGCCGTTGTCGATGAGGCGCTTGGCGATGTCATCCACAGTAATGTGGGCGCTGTCCGCGAAAGCCCGGGTATCGAGAATGCACTCGTGCGCAACCCGGCCCTTGCTACCGCGGTACAGAACTTCGAAGGCGCCCTCGAGCCGTTTCGCGATGTAATTGGCGTTCAGGATCGCGACCTTCGTGGCCTGCGTCAGTCCTGCGCCACCCATCATCAGGATATAGGCCCAGGAGATCGGAAGAATGCCCGGCGAGCCGTATGGCGCGGCGCTGACCGGCCCCTCGCGCCCCCCGGTCTCGGGATGTCCCGGCAGGAAGGGGGCCAGATGCGCCTTCACACCGATCGGGCCCATGCCGGGGCCGCCGCCGCCGTGCGGGATGCAGAAGGTCTTGTGCAGGTTCAGGTGGCTGACGTCGCCGCCGAACGCCCCCGGCGCCGCCAGCCCGACCAGCGC